>NZ_JCACKG010000191.1:6356-86597 GCF_059505265.1 Myxacorys chilensis
AAGACGAAGAGTACGAAGAAACTGAAGACAGCTACGAAGAAGACGAAGAAGAAACCGAAGACGAAGAAGAGGACAGCGAGGACGAAGACGAAGAGTACGAAGAAACTGAAGACAGCTACGAAGAAGACGAAGAAGAAACTGAAGACGAAGACAGCGAGGACGAAACCAAAGACGAAGACAGCTACGAAGAAGACGAAGAAGCTGAGGACAGTTACGAAGAGAGCGAAGACGAAGACAGCTACGAAGAAGAGGGGAGCGAAGACGAAGACAGCGATTAAGCCGTCAACCGCTTTGTTAAACGTATCTGATGCCTGCGCTAAGGAAGAGTGCAGGCACTATTTTCAATATTCACCTCAACGACCAAATCGAACGGCGACGAAAGCACGATAATGCTAAACGAAGAGCCTGTTAGCCATCCCTTCCAAAATAACTGCTATTGCCGAAGCGATCGTGGCAGTGATAACTTCAGGCTTCATCACCATTGACTTACTTCTACAATTACTTGAATCGTACTTGATCTCGAACACAAACATATAGCTTTGAAATCACTGCCATAACCCAGAATACAAGCGAGATAACTTCATCATTAGCGAGCTAAATTAGACGCTACAATGTGACCGTTGTATTCTGCGGCGAGCCTTGATAGAGCGTTATACCCTGCCCGAAATGGGCAACCTCTGGACTGAAGCCTACAAGTTTAAAACTTGGCTAGAGGTTGAAATTGCTGTCTGCGAAGCCCAAGCTGAGCTTGGCTACATCCCCGCCGAAGCTGTCGCAGAAATCAAAGAAAAAGCGAACTTTGACCCCCAAAGAATTTTGGAAATCGAGGCAGAAGTTCGCCATGACGTAATTGCGTTTCTCACCAACGTCAATGAGTATGTGGGCGATGCAGGACGTTATATTCATCTAGGAATGACCAGTTCGGATGTGCTAGATACAGCACTGGCATTGCAAATGGTGGCAAGTCTTGACGTGATCATGAGTCACGTTGAGGCATTAATTCAAGCAATTCGCTATCAAGCACAGCAGCATCGCAGCACTGTGATGATCGGGCGATCGCATGGAATTCATGCTGAACCCATGACATTTGGGTTTAAATTAGCAGGCTGGTTAGCCGAAATGCTGCGTCACCGCGATCGCTTATGTCAGCTCAGGAAAACGATCGCAGTTGGACAGATCTCGGGTGCAGTGGGAACTTACGCCAATATTGATCCCCGGATTGAGACCTTGACCTGTCAAGCTTTGGGATTAGAGCCTGATCCAGCATCGACGCAGGTGATTTCTCGCGATCGCCACGCTGATTTCATGAATTGTCTGGCACTCTTAGCCGCCTCAATCGAACGATTTGCGGTTGAAATTCGCAACCTTCAACGCACAGATGTATTGGAAGTCGAAGAATTTTTCTCAAAAGGTCAGAAAGGATCGTCTGCTATGCCCCACAAGCGCAACCCGATCCGCTCAGAGCGGCTAACAGGGATGGCGCGGCTGATTCGGGGCTATGCCGTAGCTGCTCTAGAGAACGTCGCCCTGTGGCATGAACGCGATATTTCTCATAGTTCTGTTGAGCGTGTCGCCTTGCCCGACGCCTGCATTCTGATGCACTTCATGCTTGTCGAGGCGACCAAACTCATCAAAAACTTGCTGGTTTACCCCGACAACATGGCGCGAAACATGAATGTTTATGGCGGCGTTGTGTTTAGCCAACAGGTACTTCTAGCGCTAGTGAAACAAGGATTCAATCGAGAAGAAGCCTATACTATTGTGCAGTCCTGCGCTCACCAAGCTTGGAATACAGCCGACGGAGATTTTCGCCAGCTAATCAGCACCGATCCACGGGTGACGGCAGTTCTTTCTCCAGCAGAAATTAATGACTGCTTCGATCCTCTACATCATCTGAAAAACCTCGATCAGGTCTATCAACGCTTGGGCATTTAGGAAACTAGAAATAACTTGAGCCAAATTCTGCTGAAATAGCTTTGTCTTGCTGCTTTCATAGGAAGAACGTTCAACTTATTTCTTCTAGACTCCTTGGGAAGTGTTTTCCTCAACTGTGACCTTCAGGAGGAAAACTTTCACTCCAATTTCGACGCGATCGCGAAGCTCTGAAAGATCTGTAGGTCATCATAAGCTAGACTCGCTTGCCTTGAGATGGTACTGCAAGAGGGTTGCTTTTTTGACAATCGGCGCAAGTTTTTGCCGCCAGTGGCGGATGTCTGGATATTCAACTGCCACTTTCAAAACATCACTCCATCGGCTCTCTACGAGAGCCTGTTTTGCGATCGCGTACTTCGACTTGGCTTGATTCCACTTCTGCGGCATTGTTCTTAGCGCCACCTGAGCCTGGTCGTAAGCCGCACTCTCAATTGAAACCGATTTGGCAAGGGCGATCGCACCTTCTAAATTTCCAGCTTGATAGTGATCCGTTGCTTTTTCTAGTAGCCGCTTTCCTTGATCTACAGACCGTGACGAATCTGATTCTTGTGTTGGAGGACTGGTAGTAGCCGCCCGATTGGACATTCCGCAGTTGGTTTTGGTCAAGTTTTTGTAGACCCAACCAGATGTTGGCGCGCTGATTTGATACCATCCATCTTTTTCAAGCAGAATCGTCAACTCTGTACCGTTCGCGATTCCACCAATGATGTTACCTTTCTGCTCAAGGGGGGCAGAGCGGACATTCAGTGGTGGTTGTGGATCAAAAACAATGGTTTTGCAAGAGTGTCCTTTTAAGGGTTGCCAAACATTAGAGGTTAGGGAGACAGAGGCAGAAGTATCTTGACGCGGATGTGTCAGTGCATAGGCGGTTCCCGCAACCGTCACAACTGCTGTGATGCACACTCCGATCGCTAAGGGCGATTTCGATCGCTTTTCACTAACCCTCATGGTAATGCCTCCAAAAAACTCTACTAACAAAGATTTACTAACAAAAAAGTAAGAACTCAAAAAATAGGGACTATGCTGGACGTGCTTTCTATTGGATAGCTTGCCCTATCTATAGGTGAAAAGTATTCGAAGTTCCCGATCATCTTCTAGTAACGCCCTTAGTCAACTCAACGTAATCCCTCCCTTGACAATCTCAGCAAATAAATTTAGGTGCAGTGATGCGGGGTGGGGATGGCTCCTATTCTTGAGCTTCTGGGTCAGCCAGCGTTCAAACCGCGTCAACATGCTGGTAAACTTTGGAATGGTCATGTATCAGTAGATGTGATGGAAATTGGTCAGAAAGTGCGCGTGCGTCGGTTGCGCGATCGTGTTCCCCCGGCGGTGGTGAAAAAGCTTGGACAAGTCGGTGTCGTGCGCGACTTTAAAGTGGTAGACGGAAAGGGTCTTGGACTGTTGATTCAGTTTGATGACCAATTTGCGACGTGGTTTTTTGAAGATGAGCTAGAGCAATATAATTAGGCGATCTTCACGTCCAGGCAATCGATACCATAGAGGTGTAAAGGTAGGGGATATGGAGCATGAAAGAGAATTCTGAATCTCCAGTCCCCACACTCTATGCCCTATATTTCTCTTAAAGACTGGACATGGCTTTTATTCTGACGTTTCTCGGCAAAGGTGGGACTGGACGAACAACGCTGGCAATCGCCGCCGCTAAAAAGTTCGCCAGTCAAGGCAAGCGAGTCTTGCTAATTGGGCAAGATTCAAGTCCTGCGTTTGGGTTGGCGCTCGGCGCGACCGTAGGGGCTGAAGTTCAAGAAATGGCTCCAAATTTGCAGGTCGTTCAGCTTCAGACGGCGCTTTTGTTGGAGCGGAGTTGGGAAGAGGTTAAAAAGCTCGAAGCGCAATATCTACGCACACCGTTCTTCAAAGAAGTGTACGGGCAAGAGTTAGGTATCTTTCCAGGCATGGATAGTGCGCTGGCACTCAATGCGCTGCGCGAATATGACGGGAGTGGACAATACGATGTGATTGTCTATGATGGTACAGGCGATCAGACGACGCTGCGGATGCTGGGCATGCCAGAAATCATTAGCTGGTACATTCGGCGGTTCCGGCAAGTATTTACGGAGTCTGACTTAGGAAAAACCTTGTCGCCGTTTATCCAACCCGTCGCGAGCGCTGTATTAACCAATGCGAGTTTTGCGGGCGATAACTTCGCGCAGCCAACGGGTCAGGTGAATAACCTGCTAGAGCAGGGCAAAGAAGCGGTCAACGATCCGAAGCGGATGGCGGCGTACTTGGTGACGACCGACGACCCAAGCGCGATCGCAATGGCACGCTATCTGTGGGGCAGCGCTCAGCAGGTGGGGCTAACCGTCGGGGGCGTGCTGCTGAATCGGGCAAACCAGCTCAGTGACGCTGAGGCGTTTCAACCGCTTCCGGTTTCAGCAATCCCAGAACAACCCGTGAATGATTGGCAGCCGTTGATTGAAGCGTTGCCTGACTTCGATCAAGTCACACAGGCTCCTCGCCCCATGGCAGTCAATGTGGCAGAACGCAAGGTCAGCCTGTTTTTACCAGGATTTGATAAAAAGCAAGTCAAACTAACGCAGTCGGGTCCGGAAATTACGATTGAAGCGGGCGATCAGCGCCGTAATGTGTCTCTTCCACCCACCCTGAAAGGACAACCTGTAAAAGGTGCGAAGTTTCAAGATGGCTACTTAATTATCTCCTTCTAACGTTTTAGATGCTGTTATGACAGATTCCACAACTCCAGACCTGCCAACAGATTCCAATCCCTCTACACCGATGCCCATGAGTGCCACTCCTGCGGAGCTGCGCGACGCAAGCCGTGCTAGAACCCGGCAAATGCTGGGGATGAAAGGCGCTGATGTGAAAGGAGCGTCCATCTGGAAAATTCGCCTCCAACTGATGAAGCCGATTACCTGGATTCCTCTCATGTGGGGAATTATTTGTGGTGCAGCGTCGTCAGGGCAATATACCTGGTCGCTAGAAGATGTCTTGAAAGCAGCAACTTGTATGCTTCTGGCAGGGCCTCTGATGACGGGCTACACCCAAATTATGAATGACTACTACGATCGCGAGATCGACGCGATCAATGAGCCGTATCGACCGATTCCGTCGGGAGCAATCTCACTACCTCAAGTGGTGACTCAGATTTGGGTATTACTGCTTGGCGGAATTGGAATTGCCTACGTTTTAGATCGCTGGGCAGGGCATACTTTCCCGACGATTACGGCTCTTGCGATCGGGGGTTCTTTGCTCTCCTACATCTATTCGGCTCCGCCGTTAAAACTAAAGCAGAACGGCTGGCTGGGCTGCTATGCCTTAGGAGCAAGCTATATCGCGATTCCATGGTGGACAGGACACGCGCTGTTTGGCGACCTAAATTCAACAATCATCGTGCTGACCCTGTTCTACAGCTTGTCAGGTTTGGGAATTGCCATTGTCAACGACTTTAAGAGCGTTGAGGGCGATCGTCAATTGGGACTGAAATCTCTGCCAGTCATCTTTGGGATTTCTACTGCCGCTTGGATTTGTGTCCTGATGATCGATGTGTTTCAAGGCGGCATTGCTGCTTACTTAATTAGCATTCATCAAAATTTATACGCAACAATTTTGATGTTGATGATTATTCCTCAAATCACGTTTCAGGACATGTACTTCTTGCGCAACCCCGTGGAAAACGATGTGAAGTATCAGGCCAGCGCTCAGCCGTTCTTGGTGTTAGGTATGCTAGTAACGGCCTTAGCCCTCGGTCATGCAGGCGTCTAAAGGGGTTTAGCTCTTTAATTTCTTTAAGTAATGGGTAATTGGGGAGGCAATCCCGATTACCTCTTTTTTTGACTTATTCTTCCGAAATTCGTTTCAAATGTCATCGATCTTCTTCAATCTCGTGTAAACTAAGCTCAGTAATTTTACGAGTGGGACAACCGTTTCTCAGTTGCAGTCTATGCGGCACCCCGACGCCATCACGCTTTGATGGTACGGTTGACTCATTTGACGCTTTCCGTCACTGTAAGTCACAGGCATGCGACTCCACTGAGAATTGAAGTGATAGCTTTTGTGTGATGAGGCACGAATGTGGCAAAGTATAGCTCGAACCGCCGAGGGCTTCCAACTCGTCTTAATCGTTCCCGGCTGGGGCAGGATGCGATGACTGACGGAAGTAAGAAGCAACGTCGCTCGGGGACGCAACATCGCTCTCGTATCGGTCAGAGCATTGGTCGGTTGCTCGAACACCCCCGTATGGCAGGAGTTCGGGGTGCTTTGGATACTGCTACGGCGCGGTTAGAACGATTCGAGCGCCGTCTGCCGCCTCCGCTCAAAAATTCACGTGTCCGTCGGGGTCTGCTGTGGGTCAGTGTCGTCGTGGGCGGGATTGGAGCGGTCAAGCTAATCTCCTGGCAAATCGATCGCAGCCTCCCTGATCCGTCAGAGATTCAAACGTTTGCTCGGCGCGGTACGCTAACAATGCGAGCTTCCGACGGCACAATTTTGCATCAGTTAGGTCCGGCGACGCGCGAGAAATTGGCGATCGACCAGATGCCGAAGCGCTTGGTAGATGCGTTTATTGCATCGGAAGATCGGCGATTTTATGAACATAATGGCATCGACTATCAGGGCATTGTTCGCGCGATCGCACGCAACATCTCATCAGGCGGCGTGGTCGAAGGCGGCAGCACACTGACGCAGCAGTTGTCTCGAATTGTCTATCTCAACAACGATCGCAGTGTCATCCGCAAGATTCGAGAAGCCCTAATTGCTCAGAAATTAGAGCGATCAGTAGATAAACGGCAGCTGCTAGAAAAATATCTCAATCTGGTTTACCTTGGCTCTAATGCTTATGGAGTGGGCGATGCAGCTTGGATTTACTTCAGCAAATCTACAAGCCAGCTAACGCTCTCAGAAATGGCAACGATCGCAGGATTGCCCCCGGCACCAAGCGTTTATTCACCCCTAGAGAACCTGGAGAAGGCGAAGCAACGACGCAATAACGTCCTCGATAAGATGGTCGAGGCGGGCTACATTTCCGCCACTGAAGCTCAAACGGCGAAAGCGGAAGAACTGAAGGTAAAGCCGAGTGAGCCAAAGAAAATTCAAAGCGATGCGCCTTACTTTACCTACTATGTGCAGCAGCAGTTGCCGAACTATGTATCCAAAGAGGCGATCGCGGCGGGGGGATTGACAATTGAGACGACGCTAAACGCCAAATGGCAGAAGGCAGCCGAAAAAGCGATCAAAGATACGATTGAAATTGATGGATCAGCCGCCAGTTTTAAGCAAGCCTCACTCGTCGCGATCGATCCAAGAAATGGAGAAATTCGCTCGATGGTCGGTGGCTACGACTTCTACAAAGAAAGTCAATTTAATCGAGCGACTCAAGCGCAGCGGCAGCCGGGTTCGACATTCAAACCGTTTGTGTATACTACTGCGATCGCGGCGGGATTCTCACCCTATCAGTCTTACCTTGATGAGCGATTTAAAGTTGATGGCTACCAGCCAAAAAACTACAGCAACAAATATTCTGGCTGGCTGACGATCAAATCGGCGCTCACGAATTCGGTGAACGTGATTGCTGTTAAAACCCTAATCGATGTTGGATTTGCGCCAGTGATTAAAATGGCGCAGAACATGGGCATTCATTCCAAGCTAGAACCTACCTATGCGATGGCGCTAGGCGCATACGAAGTGAATCTGCTGGAGTTAACCAACGCTTACGGGACGTTAGCCGCGCAGGGCAATACTGTCGATCCGCATGGAATTCGTCGAATTGTCGATCGCAAGGGCAAGGTTTTGTACCAGTCTGACTACAAGCAAAAGCGAGTGCTAGATCCGGGAACCGCATCGATCATGACATGGATGATGCGGGGAGTCGTTACTGACGGAACCGGACGATCGGCGCAGCTTGATCGCCCGGTTGCAGGCAAAACGGGAACCTCTGAGAAGGCACGAGATCTCTGGTTTATTGGCTTTATTCCTCAAGTCGTTGCTGGGGTGTGGCTCGGAAACGATGATAACTCGCCGACGTGGGGTGCAAGTTCTACAGCAGCCTTTACTTGGCACGAGTTTATGAAAGAAGTCGTGAACGGAATGCCGGTTCAAAAGTTTCCTGAAATTCCAAAGAATCTGGACACCCGAAAGGGTAGCATCAAAGCCCAACCTGTGAAGCCAAGTAGCTCTCAATCGTTGGGTACAGCTCCTGATCCGGCTGAGTCTCGCAGCGAGGGCAGCTACGAAGAAGCGCCCGCTGAACCGCGTTATGAAGAGCCGAGTTACTCTGCGCCGAGCTATGCTGAGCCTAAACCAGAGCGAGCATATGAGCCAGAGCCTGAACCCGAAGCGCCTGCTCCCCCTCAAGAAGAAGCACCGCCCTCTGAATCTGAGCAAGCCCCCCCTTCTGATTCAGCCCCTGCGGGAGGATCTGATCCCCTACCACCTTCAGGAAATTAGTAAGCCGTTGACTGGTCTTCAGAAACCATCCCTCTAAGGACGAAGAAAGTAGAGCCAGGAGAAGAGGAATCTCTACTTTTGGAATGAGGTCGGTTTACCCTTTTCCGTTCTTGTATTCCTCTTATTGGCAGATTTTTTGGCTCAATTTCTACCCGCAAATTCGGACTCTTGAAGGATGACTTAGGATACTCGCACTAATATACTAGCGATAATGAAAAATTCAAAGGAGCGTTTTTATGATGAACATCCTATTACAGGCAGCAACGGAAACGGCAACTAAGCCTGGCATGCAGTTTCCAACGTCGTTTACCCTGGTGTACGTGCTTGGATTCATTGCGGCTGTTACATTCGGCTCGATCACTTGGTATAACTCAAAGCGTCCAGTGGGTTGGGAAGACAAAGATCGTCCTGACATTGTTCCAGAAGTTAAAAAAGAAGAAACGCCTGGTTTATAAAACTTCCTAAAGCTCAGAATTTATTGACTCTGAGTATAGTTTTATTCAGAGTCATTATTGTTTAGCGGATTTGCGGTTAGCCAATTTGCGAGACTCCGCGTTGATATAGCTTTCTGATGGCCGATAGCAGTTTGGCGCGCAGTGAATCTGAGGCATTGCCCTCTGCGGTCACTAGCTGCAAGCGAGTTAACAGTTTTGCTTCTTCGTCAGCGATCGCGCCATCGCTGTAAACTAGTCCACTAATGGCTTCAATCAAATCTTGGCAGGCGTCAGAGGTTGGGTGATCGCCCAAATACTCTTGTACCCACTGATAGCATTCATTCGGTTTCACCGAGCGCAACTCATGCAGTAAAGGTTGTATCTCTCGATCGCCAGCGACTCCCTTTTCTTTGGCAACTCGATATAAATATTGCCGCTCTTCGGGTTGGATTTTGCCGTCAAGCCAAGCTGCGCCGATCAGAATTTTAACGAGAGTTTTAACGTCGCTTGTCATACATCTTGGCGCTTTAGCCGCACCATAAAGAACCCATCCATTCTATGTTGATGAGGCAAAACTTTGACCCATCCCGCTTCAGTTACGAACGGAGCCGTGGGTGATGCCGCTTCAGGACAGTCAATCCTCCAGTTTTGATGTAAGTTGAGAAACTTCTGAATCACAGACTCATTTTCTAACGGATGCAGTGTACAGGTTGAGTAAACGATTACACCTTGAGGCGCAGTCCAAGAAGTGGCAGCAGCCAAGAGTTCTTGTTGAAGCTGCGAAAGGTCTTGAACGCTGTCTGGAGTTTGTCGCCAGCGAGCATCTGCATGACGATTTAAAGTGCCTAAGCCTGAGCAGGGAGCATCGATCAAAACTCGGTCACACTGACCTGTAAAGTGCGGTAAGTTGCGGCTATCGCCAACTTGGACTTTAATCGACTGCAAACCGAGACGATCAACGTTTTGTTGCAGCTTTTTGAGCCGAGATGGCGTGCGATCGCAAGCCCAAACGGTTCCGCGATCGCCCATCAGCTCCGCCAGATGCATTGTTTTTCCTCCTGGAGCCGCACAGGCATCGACAATTGTTTCTCCGGGCTGCGGATCAACCAAATATGCAACTAATTGGGCACTACTGTCTTGCACGATCCACCATCCCTCTTGGTAGCCCGGAAGATTTTGAATCGCGCCTGCGCTGGGTGGAAGTCGCAGCGCTTGAGGCAAATGAGGAATTCGGCTGACCTCCACTCCAGCAGAGGTCATAGCCGCTTGGACTTGATCTACACTGGCTCGGAGGGTATTGACTCGTAAATCAATTTGCGGCGGTTGATTCATCCAGGTACATAGACGATCTGTTTCTTCTGCCCCAAACTGATCGACCCAAACTTGCACAATCCAATCAGGCAAACTGTGCAACGTTCCGAGCCGTTCGACTGGATCAGTTGGCAGCCGCAGCGGATCGCCCGTCTCGCTAGACCGGAGATATTGCCGCAATACTCCATTTACAAATCCGGTCAGTCCGGCAAAGCCATTTTGTTTTGCAAGATCAACGGTTGTGTTAACCGCCGCAGAGGGCGGAATCTGGCTTAGATAGCGCAGTTGATAAAGCCCTAAATGCAAAATCAGGCGGAGATCGGGGGGTTGTTGAGATGCTTTCTTTTTCGCAAATTGATCAATTAGTGCGTCCAGTGTGCGCTGACGCCGAGTCGTGCCGTACACAAGCTCAGTTAGGAAGCGACGATCGAGGGTTGTAAAATTGCTGTGATGCAGCGCTTGATCAACGGCGATATCGGCAAACGCGCCCTTGTGAATCGATCGCAGCGCCATCAGTGCCAATTGGCGAGGAGTTTGAGTCAAATTCTAAACGTAAGCTAAGATGCCTTATTTAGAATAGCAATCCAAAAGCAGGAATGGCGCTTCAGAGCACTCGGTTGATCGTGATCAAGTACTCGATTAAACATTGCAATAGCTCATTCCCGGTAGTTGTTTAATCAGTCCTAGCAATTCTAATTGTAATAACGCGCTTGATACTGATGAGGTTTCCAGTTTTGTTTGCTCAACGATCGCATCAAATGATGCAGAACTGTGATGTTGAGTAATGGAGAGAATGGCCTGTAGAACTTGAGAGAGTTCGTGACTTAGATCAAGCAGCGATAACTGCATTTCTGAGGAGTTAGATTGATCAAGTTTTGGCAATGTTCCTAGCATTTCTAACAGTTCTGTTTCTCCTAAAATCATTTGCGCTCCTTTGCTCAGTAAGGCAAGACAGCCCTCAGATTTAGAATTGTCCAAACTTCCGGGAAGCGCATATATGTCTCGTCCATAATCATTGCCTAAATGAGCCGTGATCAGAGCGCCTGATTTCTTAGGTGCTTCAATGACCAACACCGCACGGGATAATCCTGCAACAATTCGATTGCGACGAGGAAAATGAGTGCGATCGGGCTGAGTTCCTGCCGGATATTCGCTGATTGCCAACCCAGTTTCTAAAACCTGATTGTATAGCTGGCGATTTTTCCGCGGATACACCAGATCGACCCCGGTTCCCAACACGGCAATTGTCGTGCCCCCGGCATCGAGACAACTGCGGTGCGCTTCGGCATCAATGCCGTCGGCTAGACCCGACAAGATCACAAAACCGCTTTTCGCTAAAGTCGAACTCAGCTTTCGAGTCCAACGTCGTCCGTAATCTGACGGTTCACGAGTGCCCACTAGCGCGATCGCGGCTACAGCGTCTAGATCTTGAAGCAGGGTGATCTGCCCTCGGTAGTACAGTACAGGGGGCGGATCGGGAATCTCAAATAATAACTGAGGATAATGCGGGTCACTAGGAGTAACAAAGTGAGGATTTTGGCGCTCGTGGGTTTCGAGTAGATCTAAGGGATGGAGAGTCGTGCGTTCTGCTGCAATAGCGATCGCGCTGTGATGACCAATTCCTTCCACCTTCGCCAACTCGTCAGCAGGGGCATTCCAAGCGACAGATAGTTGCCCAAAGTGCAAATATAATCGCTTTAGTAAAACTGGACCAATTCCTGCAATTTGTGACCAAGCCAACCAAAAACCGCGTTCCATTCACTCTCCACCCCATGCTGTCACCGCTTTCAGTATTCCCATAGCAGCGACAAAACCAGGTGATGGCGCGAGTTCGGCTCCACTTAGTCAGAAGTGATCGCATCCATATCAGGATGCGATCACTTCGTATCTATATTTAAGGTTCAAGATTTAAGGTTTAAGCACCCACTTCTGAACCGGATTGTACGGCTTCTTTCTCTTTTGCCAATCGACGTTTGCGGGCATAAAGCTGAATGAATGCTGCCATCGCAATCACCATCGCGAAAATGCCCCAAGCGGTGGCACTAGTCGGCAGATTGTTCTTAAAGATCGCCAGCATCACCACAATCACAAAGAACACCGTTGGAAACTCATTAAACCAACGGAACTGCTGCCCAGTCAGCTTGCATCGGTTTTCTGCAAACTGCTTCATAATCCGGGCGCAAACATGGTGGTACGCTACCAGCAGCGCGACAAGGACAAGTTTAATCTGAAGCCACGGCTGCTTTAGCACATCTGGCTCGGTTGAGATTAGCCCAACCGCCATCGCGATCGTCAGAATCATCGCGGGCGTCATGATGATGCTGTAGAGGCGTTTCTCCATGATCTGATATTGGTTTTGCAGAATGGTGCGAGCGGGTTCGGGCTGCTCGCGGGCTTCGGCATGGTAGACGAATAGCCGAGGCAGATAGAACATTCCGGCAAACCAGCACACAAATCCAACAATGTGAAACGCCTTAAACCATAGATAAGCCATAGAAAAATGCGGTTGTAGGGTGAGGTGAGATTAAACGATCGCACGCAGCGATTAGCGTCAAAGAATCGCTCTACACTCTATTCTCGAACAAAGCAACGCAAAGTCGGCTGTAGTTTGTAATTTGTAGCGAAAGGCGGTTAGGCAAAACTGTTCAATAGGGTGTCGAGATAGGTACGAGCGGCTTGACTATTGCGATCGCAACCACTGTGCATGAGAAAGAAGGACAGCGCAGCTATCAACACTTGGTCTTGATCCCGATCGGGATGATGTTCGAGATAGTCAGCTAGGGTTTCGTGGAGTGACTCGGGCAATTCGGTAAGAATGCTAACAGTTGAAGAGGACATAGATGGATGCTTCTGACAGGAACAACGATTGAATAAGTAACGATCTAAACAGCCTGTGGAAAACTTCAAAATAGCGCAACACTGTTCAGCGTTCCTTAATTGGCTGAACGGTTTAACCTTGATTCGCTGAGAGCTAACATTTGTACTGGTTTCAGCGTGTCGAGCCGATTTTTTGAAGTGGGAGCCGCGTAATTAGTATTCTCGTTTAACGAAAAATTTGTCAATGGTTAAAGATGTAATTTTTCGCCTCAGACTAGAGATGCTACAACGAGGAATGGAAGTTTAAGCCCTGTTTTTGTCACAAAACTTTAACTTTCTCGCGACAAAAATGACTCAGTGTGAACGTTTTCCACAGGCAAGATGAGTTTCAAGGCTTACGCTTGAATGCCTGTGGAAAACTTGTCTTTTCTGTGGAAAAGCGAGCGACAGATTGAGCTTAAACGGCGAGATCTGGCTTAAATGTTATTAGTCGCTAAAAATAATTGACATAAAAACAAGTCACGAAGGGGTAAATAATCTATTCCTGTGGATTAGCGCGTTAAGGTACTCTGCCGCGTTTCATAGAGTTCAATTACATATTGATCGCGGGCTGGGAGATGTAGCTCGGAGGATGACATCTATCAGCACAGGTTTTATATCCTATCCTGAAATGGCAAAATTATTCTGCGGCTGAATCGTTTGATTTACGCAGTAAAAGCTGAATGCCCAAACCAAATAGCCCCACCGACGCTAAACTCGTCACGCCCGTTGCTAATGCCGTAATTCCCACAACTAAGGTACGAACCGCAACGGTAATGTTGACCACCGTGATGTTGCTGGACTGAATTGGTTTTGAGGCGAATGAAAGGGCGATCGCGTGCATCAGGTTATAAGCGCCATACGCGATCGCGGCGGCAATGAGTGACCCAATCAAACATTGCAGCGGACTGGGCATCGTGGAATTGGATGTGGAGTCGGAAGGAGTGTCAGCCATAAGATCAAAAAATTAAGATCAAAAATTAGTTGTTGCTTAAACGCACACCAGATTGACAGAATTTTGTCACCCAGAAATCGAGATTTGGATCAGGGATCACGCGGCTCATTTGCGCCTTGACTTGCTCTGCTTGGGCCATCGACTCAACTAGGGCAAACACTGTTGAGCCTGACCCCGACATCATCGTACCGAGGATGTCTAACCTTTGAAACTCGTCGCGCAACTGTTGAACTTTAGAATACGACGGCAGTACGACTCGCTCTAGATCGTTGTGGAGAAGATTCGCCATTTGCTTCATATCGTGACGTGCGATCGCACCCAAGATCCCTCCGGCTTTCTGCTTGGCAGCGTCCCAAGCGGCGGGAGTAGTGGGATAGGTTTGCCCAAAGGTTTGCCGATAGGTTTTGTATGCCCAAGGGGTCGAAACCGGAAGATCACGATACTTCGCTAACACGACATACAAATTGCTCAGATCGGGCAAGGGGTCAAGTTTTTCGCCGCGACCTGTTGCCAATGCGGTTCCGCCACTAATACAAAACGGAATATCAGACCCCAGCATTGCGGCTAGATCGTGCAGTTCGCCTTGGGTCAGTCCCAGATGCCACATCATGTTGATGCCCACGAGAACAGCAGCTGCATTGGTCGAACCGCCTGCCAATCCTGCCCCCATTGGAATTCGCTTGTGAAGATCAATCTCGATGCCACCGAACCTAGCGTACTCGTCGGAGAACTCGCGAATCATCAGATCGGCGGCTCGGTAGGCCAGGTTTGTTTCATCGGTCGGAACATCGGGGGTATCGCAATACAAGCGGATGCCGTCGATGGCGCGCGATCGCACCGTGACCAGATCGGCTAGATCAATACTTTGCAGCACCATCACGAGTTCATGAAACCCGTCGGGGCGATCGCCCAAGATTTGCAAATAAAGATTGATCTTCGCGGGTGCAATGAGAGAGTAAGAGCGCATGAGACATGGTTGAGTGTCTGGTTCACTCATCATAGGTCAAGAGGGATGAAGGATGAAGGATGAGGGATGAAAACCAATTTTTTTCATCCTCTGCTTTTTCTCATCCTTTGCTAGGGATGAAGTTCACGAGGGTTTTGCAGAAGGCTCAAGATGTTCTGATTCTTGAGCCTGGTGATGATTCACTCTTTGTCGTTGATGATCAAACATTCGCCGTTGAAGGTTGAACTTGAGTCAACTCACCTCAAACATTCGCCGTCGAACTTCAGACATTCGTTGATGAATGTTGAACCCGGGTCAGCCCACCTTATACATTCGGCGTTGATGCTCAATCATTCGTTGATGAAGGTTGAACCTGAGTCAGCCCACCTTGGACATTCGCCGTCGAACCTCAGACTTACGTTCATCCACCTTAGACATTCATCGTTCAACCTCAGACCTGCGTTCATCCACCTCAGACATTCGTTGATGAATGTCGAACCTGGGTCAGCCCACCTTAGACATTCGTCGTTGATGCTCAATCATTCGTCGCCGAATGTTGAACCTGGGTCAGCCCACCTTAGACATGGATCGTTGAATGTTGAACCTGGGTTAGCCCACCTCAGACCTTCACTCCCCATGACCAACATATTTTTCTAAATCTCGAATTTGTGGATCGGGAAACTGTATTAATAGTCGCCATAGCACGGTATAGCTACCATCAGATCGGCGGCTGACCGGACGAAAGGCAAACAGCAGATCGCTACTTGGCATCTTGAGCAGATCTTTTAGACTTTGGCGTTGGTTCGGTGGTACAGGGCGTCCAGACGTAAGCAATTCTGGAAGCTTAAATTGCAGCGATCGCACCAAATACGTCCGATTTAGCTGCGCTGGAGCAAAACTGCTGATTCCTTGTTCCAGCGATTGCTCCGCAAAATGGCGCTGATCGGCTGAAATGGCTTCTAATACAGTGGGAGGACGATAAGTGTAAAACGATTTCAGCATTTCTGGAAGCGATAGAGACTGCCCGATCGACATCGACGGCAGCAAATTTTCTAACGTCACATCTCCTAGATCTGCCATGAATCCGTAATCAATTCCCGACGGAACGAGTTGAAAAAGATTGCCTGTCACCCGGACAGCGAGACGGGCAGAAAAATCGTCGCTGCGTTTGCTCAACACGGGTAAGGGATACGATTCTTCCGCTAACGGAGCAAAGCGCCGATTTTGCGGACGATTGAGATTGGCATCGAAATAAACCTCAGTGGGCAATAGACGAGCGATGCCAGTGTTGGGTTGTTGCAAAAACTGAGCGTGAGGTTGCGCCTCATTTGCATAGAGATCAGTCGGTTTGCCGCTTGTCGCTTGAGTCTCAATCGGGACTGTGACCCGCAATGCTTGGGGAAAAGCAGGCTGAATTCGGGCTAACCACTGTCGCGCAGACTTGATTAAAGTAACCGCATTGAACGTCGAAGTAGGCGCATCGGGCGCAACAGATCGCGCAGCGGGTAGCCGAATAACTGAACCAATGATCGTTCCTTCTGGAAGATTGAACACCAGCGAATTATCTTGCGGTAGCGCCTGAGGAGCGAGCAGACTCGCAACAGGCGATCGCAGTGGGCGAGCGGCGATGCCAGAGCGACGAGCAAGATCTTTTCGCAGAATCTCTAGATTTTGGCAAGCAAAATACAATCCGCAATACACTTGCCCTTGAGCTAGGTCAACCGCATCTGTTCCGGCAACTTCCCCATTCGGCGACAAACAAAATACACTTGGGTTCGGATAGTTGGATTTGAGAAAGCGATCGACTGCCCAAGTCTGCAAAAACAACTGACCTTGAAGCGATCGCAGGCGATTTGGCTCGGTACTCGTCAAAGATTGTTCAACTCGGCTCAACAAGACCAGTTGCTCTTGAGTAAGCTGTTGCGCTTCTAGCCAATACGCTCGTGATGGATCGTCAGACGGACTAGAACGAACGCTTGCCTGGAGCGCAGTTGATTGAGCCAAGCTGAAGCAAATCGTTAGCGCTCCTAAAAAGCGCCGTATATTACGCATATTAAAGGTTCCTCTCACACCGCCGCCCTATTTTCCCATTGTCAAGGGCAATTGGGATGAAATTTGAGTAAGGATTTTTCCCAGTTGCATCAATAAATGTGTCATTAGTACTGAATTCGATGGGCTTTGTCAGAGACTAATCACAAACCGTCGATGAATAAGCGCATATGAGTCAAAGTCAAGTGCAGGTGTGTCCGGTTTGCAGTGTAAAAATTCTCAAACTGGTTGGAGAAGATCGAGTGATCTTTTCGACTGGTGCATTTGGGACGCGAGAAATGCTGCGATCGCGGGTGTGCCGCCACGTCCAGAAAGCAGGCTGTATTAATAAAGACGCCTCAAGCGGCACGAAGCTCTAACCGATTCGTCCGCTAAACTGCCTCATTTCAAGCATCAGAACGTAAGATATGGTTGCCTACGTTCCAACTTGCTAACGATATGTCTGACCTGCACGCTAAGTTTACGCACCTCAAACAAGCTCTCGATCAGATTGTGGTAGGTCAGAGCCAATTAGTCCAGCAGTTAATTGTCGCGCTGCTAGCCGGAGGTCACGTCATTTTAGAAGGCGTTCCGGGCACGGGCAAAACGCTGCTGGTTAAAGTGATGGCGCGGTTAGTCGAGGCAGATTTTCGGCGAGTTCAACTAACGCCCGATATTCTGCCCTCAGACATTTTGGGAACGAGCATTTTTGATCTCAACACACGCGATTTCACCCTAAAAAAGGGTCCTGTTTTTACACAGATTCTTCTAGCAGACGAAATTAACCGAACGCCACCGAAAACACAATCGGCATTGCTAGAGGCAATGGAAGAACAACAGGTAACGTTAGACGGCGAGAGCCTGCCGTTATCAGATTTATTCTGGGTAATCGCAACGCAAAACTCATTGGAGTTTGAAGGTACATATCCCTTGCCCGAGGCCCAACTCGATCGCTTTCTATTCAAACTAGTCGTGGCGTATCCTGACTCAGCCGCAGAGAAGCAAATGCTCCTGAATTCTCAAGCGGGCTTTAGGGCAAAGCGACTCGACCTAGCGAAACTGAAACCGTTAGCCACCGTTGAACAGATTCTGCACGCCCGAAAAGCGGTCAGCGCGATCGCAGTCCAAGAGTCAGTTTTAGATTACTTGCTTGCCGTGGTTCAGAAAACTCGTCAACATTCTGATCTCGCGTTGGGTGCATCACCGCGATCGGCGGTGGCATGGCTCAACGTCAGCAAAGCGCAAGCGTGGCTCTCCGGTCGAGAGTTTGTCACACCCGATGACATCAAAGCCGTTGCCTCTCCCTTGTTACGCCATCGCCTGATCCTCCGCCCCGAAGCACAGCTTGACGGCATCGCGATCGAGTCCGTCATCAGCGCCGTTCTCAATCAAGTTCCAGTCCCTCGCTAACCCCTTCATCATGATTCCGTCTCGCCGCACCTATGGACTGTTGCTGTTCGGGCTTGTGATCGCAACTGCTCTTGCCTTTCTGTTTCCCTCGTACCTCGCGCTCACGGTCATATTTGTGCTGATGTTTGATGCGGTTGTCCTTGCGATCGCAGCGCTAGATAGCAGGCGGGTTCGGTCAAAGCGCGTCAAAGTCAACCGTCAAGAACTATCTCGCCTCTCGATCGGACGAGATAATGTCGTGAGTCTAACGGTCGAGTCTAGCAAGCCAGCCGTCATCAAGCTCCATGATCACTATCCGCTGCAATTTGGCGTCTCAGCCATGCCGTTGGCCGCAGCGATTGACGCAAATAGCACGCAAGAGCTGAGCTACACGGTGCATCCGACTCATCGCGGCGAATATGAGTGGGGAGCTATTCAAGTCCGGCAACTCAGCCCATGGAAACTGGCGTGGCACGATTGGAAAATTCCTCAACCGCAAAAGGTCGCAGTGTATCCCGATCTGATTGGACTGCGATCGCTCTCGATTCGTCTCACGTTGCAATCGTCGGGCGCAATGAAACGAGCCAAGCGCATCGGCATCGGCACAGAATTTGCCGAACTGAGAGAATACGGGATTGGAGACGATCCGCGTTTTATTGACTGGAAAGCGACGGCTCGCAAAGGAGTGCCGCTGGTCAGAGTGTTAGAGCCAGAACAAGAACAAACGCTGATCATTTTGCTCGATCGCGGGCGGTTGATGACGGCTCAAGTCAACGGGTTAGCTCGATTTGACTGGGGATTGAATGCCACGTTATCGCTTGCATTAGCGGGATTGAATCGCGGCGATCGCGTCGGGGTTGCCGTGTTCGATCGTCAAATTCATACATGGATTCCACCTGAGCGAGGGCAAAATCATCTCAATCGTCTGATCGAACGCCTGACGCCGATTCAACCAGAGATTCTTGAACCTGATTATTTAGGAGCCGTCACTACGGTTGTCAATCAGCACACTCGCCGGGCATTAGTTGTTGTGATTACCGATATTGTTGATAAAACTGCTTCGGCTGAATTATTGGCAGCGTTGGGACGGTTGGCTCCACGTTATCTGCCGTTTTGTGTAACGTTGCGCGATCCTGCTGTCGATCAGCAGGCACACACGCCGACTGAGGATGTGCCATCGACGTATGAGCGAGCGGTGGCGTTGGATCTGTTGGCTCAGCGTCAGGTGGCGTTTGCCCAATTGAAGCAGCGAGGAGTGTTGGTACTAGATGCGCCTGCTAATCAAATTACCGAAGAACTCGTCGATCGCTATCTGCAACTAAAAGCAAAAAATCAGCTTTAATCGGTTCCTTTGGAGTTGCGTTCTGCGCTAATGGAATTAAACACAATTCGCTTCTAGAAATTGAGGGAGATAATTCCTTGAATTGATGTTGGTTTGACATAGAACCGAAGCAAATCAGCGCAATATCTTCAAACATCGCGTCGTTCGTGACAAACATCGCGTCGTTCGTGACAAACATCGTTTCGTTGGTGGCAAACATCGCGTCATTCGTAACAAACATCGCGTCGTTCGTAACAAACATCGTTTCGTTGGTGGCAAACGTCGTTTCGTTCGTGACAAACATCGTTTCGTTGGTGACGAAAAGGTGCTCGTTCGCGACGAAAAGGTACTCATGTGAAATGGAACACTGAATGCGACAGATGCGATCGCCGCTTTGCAAAATGCGCTTGACCTATACTAGTGCGCGGATCTCAGCAGTCTTTGAACCTCTATTTGCACTTGCCCAACTTGAATCACGCCATCGGTGAGCGTCTGCTCTGTGGTGTAAATGCCCTTGATCGGATTGGCGTAATGATTGACCGACGATCGCTTCAGGTCAATCACTAGGTAATCTAAGATGCCCGCTTCTGCATAGAGGTCGCGTTTTATTCCCGTATCTTTTGCCTGAGTACTGTAGGCGTACTCCACAATTAATCGAATGTCTTTAGGAGTGGGGTGACAGCTTCGATACGATTGCTCACGCACAATCGCGATATCAGGCTGTGGCTCAGAATCAGCGAGTGTGACGGGCTTACCTTGACGTGACCACCATCCGTCACCAAATAGACGCTCCAAATAACGAGCGGTTGTTTCACAACTGTCGGCGTGTTCTGGGCCTTCAGGCGGCATTAAAACAAGTTCTCCCCTCAATAGCTCGATCGACTGATCATTGAAAATTCCAGCATCAATAGCTTGGTGGTAATGGTCGATCGTCCATTTGTAAGTGGCTAGAGTCATGCGCCTCACTCCAATCGAGTAATTCTATTTTGACGCGATATTGCTCATGTCTGAAGCATAAAACATAGGGTCAACAGCTTCAATGCGAATCATTAACGTTATTGAAGCTTGGAAACGGGTAACTACTAATTTTTCAGAGATCACTGACTCAGCCATGCGATCGCTGATTAAATCCAAGACTTTTGGACGAGTTAGATTTGTATAATAGAGCAGTCATCCTGGTTTTTAGTCGTCGCAAATGGCACAGCTAACCTGTAGTGTAGAAGCGTTTTGGGATTCAGAAGTGAACGTTTGGGTTGCAACCAGCGCAGATGTGCCAGGGTTAGCAACAGAAGCCCCAACGATCGAAGCACTGATGGAAAAACTACGGGTGATGATTCCAGAACTAATCTTGCTGAATCGTCTCTTACCAGAGCAACTCCCCAGTTCAGTTAACTTTCGGTTGATCAGCCGTTGGGAAGAGCAGATTGAGGTAGCTTCCTAAATGCCTGCATCGTTGACTCCTAAATTGAAAAAGTTGCTTCTAAAAGCGGGGTGCTATTTCGAGCGACAGGGCAAAGGCGATCACGAAATTTGGTATAGTCCCATCACTGATTGTCGATTTGTAGTGGATGGGGCAATTCGATCGCGACACACGGCGAATGCTGTGCTGAAGCAAGCAGGGTTACTCAAGGCGTTTTAGCTTGTCATACACAACGCTGACAAATTATCTATTGACTCAACCATGCGATCGCTTGTCGAATCCACACTTCTGCATCATCCGATTTTGACAAGGTAGAACTCTGTCCCACCGCTTGCAAAGCTTGAGTAATCTCGCGATCGGTATAGCCCAGCGCCAAGAGCGTCATTTCCACATCTTCTTGAATATTTGAGGCAGGCCCTGCACCCGGAGCCAAGACGAGATTTGCCTGCGATCGCCACTCAGAGAGCTTCGTCTTGAGTTCTAGGGCAATGCGTTCAGCGGTTTTTGCCCCAACGCCCGGCGTGCGAGACAGTAAGCGCGTATTGCCAGATACGATCGCTTGCACCAGATCTTGCAATCCCAACGTATCAAGCAACGCCACGGCTAATTGCGGGCCGATTCCACTTACACTCACCAATTGCCGAAACAAATCTCGCTCTGCCGACGATCCAAATCCAAACAGCGTTACCTGATCTTCTCGCACATTGAGATGCGTAAAGATCTGCGCAGCTTCTCCAATTTCGGGCAAATCCTGCATCAGACGCGGCACAATCTGAATGTCATAGCCGATATCATTCACATCTAGTGTCAGAACCACGCGAGAACTGCTGATTTTTTGGATTGTTGCGATCGTACCCTTGAGATAACCAATCATGTGAGATAACCAATCATAGGCGGCGTGCAAAGCGGGAGAACCATTTACCGAAAGCCAAAATACTTTAAGCCTTCAAGAATACCAGCCGCGCAATGCGCTTTTGCTAAATAGCGTTGAGTACTCGGATGATTGCGATGCCATTGCAGAAGCTCCGGCTGAGCATTACCAACGATAATTCCGCATTCTTCTCCCGCCGCAAATAGCGCAACATCATTGCCCGAATCCCCGCACACGATCGTTTCTCCCGCCGCAAATCCCAACTGTTCGCGAATAAACGTCATTGCGGCTCCCTTGTTGGCACTGCGCGGCAAAATATCTAAATCTTTCCCACTGCTGTAAATCAGTTGCACATCTAGACCCCGTTGTTCTAGCGACGATTCCAGTTCGGGAAGCACATCTACCGCCGCTTCTTTGGTTAAGAAAAAACTGACCTTGAACGCGCATTGCTCTGTTTTTGGTTGCAAGACCAAATCAGAAAAATGGGCCGTCACGGCAAAAACAGTGGCGCGATCCCATCCGGCAGACAACTTCTCTGACCAACCCGAATCAGGCGATTCCTGCCCATCATGATAAATTTCCGTGCCAACGGAGGCAATGAGAATATCGGGGTCAATCAGTCCTGCTTCTGCTTGGAGTTCTCGATACAACGTTGGCGATCGCCCCGTCGAATAGACTAGCGTTGCTCCGTTCGTCTGTCGCTGCTCGATCACCCACTGATTGAGTTGATCCAAAGCAAAGTCATCTCCGACTAGCGTATGGTCGAGATCCGTTACAAGCAGAAACTTTGGCACACTGATCACCTCCAAACATCATTTATGAGTTTATCGATCTGTGGCAAAAATTACCTAATGCCAAGGAAGGAATAAAGAGGGTGAACGCTAGAACTGTTGAATAACGTGTTCTAAATCATCAGGCGTGTTGCAATTAAACAGGACTTGCGGAGCGCTCACAGGCAGTTCTTGAATACATTGGTTGGATAGCCACTTTTGAAAAGAGCGTCCGCCTTGATCAATGAAGTGTGCCAATTCGGGTAAGCAAATGCAGCGGTAGAAACCACACAAAGGTTCCCAACCTTTTTCGTGTTTGGGCAGCAGCGCGACTGCATCATTTGGCACGCCATCAAGTAAGGCTGTCCAACCCTTTAGCTGCGCTTCATCTAAGTGCGGCAGGTCACAGGCTAGCAGGAGAACCCATTCCGTTGATAGGTGAGGTATTGCTTGGGCAAATGCGATCGCAGGCCCTCGCGGTTCGATCTCAGCCATAAATTTTGCGTCGAGGGGCAGCAGCGATCGATACGCTTCACCTCTGGAGGTGACGACATAGATCTCACGGCTATAGGGTCTCGCGGCATCGTAAACTCGTCGCAGCATCGGCACACCGTTGATCTCGATTTGCGCCTTGTCCCGACCCATACGCGAACTTTGTCCACCTGCCAGAATGACGGTACTCAGTCCATTAACAATCAATTTCAATTCGTTTTAATTTGGAGGATGCGCCAGATTTGATCGTAATGCACGATTTAGGAACATTGAAGCGATCGGACAACACTTTGATCAGTTCTGCATTCGCTTTGCCATCCACTGGAGGAGATTTTAGATGCACAATCCAACCTCCGTCTTCTTGCTGTTCAACGTTCTGCTGCTTGGAATTGGGCTTCACCTTTACGCTTAAAATTTTCATTGACAATTGCCCACAACCCAAACAGCATGATCCACTTCGTCTCTAAGATGGAATGCATTACGGCAATCTATAACTGGCAACTCGAACCGTTAACTCGCCTCGGCGCGGATTACGGCGAAACACAAACGCTCCTTCCTCAGTTTCACCATCCGACAGAAAATCAATCTGCTGATCGCCCGATTCTTCAACCTGACCGTTGACCCGCAACTCTGCTACAACCTGCACCGACTCCACCGTTTCGCCTCCCGTATTTTTCACTACAAACGGAACATAAAATTGTCCTTGCGCTTCCCGAATTTGCTCGCGTCGCTCCAGAGTCAACACGGGCGGACGGTCTTGCTCGGTTGTCCAAGCGTAAATAACTAACCCCGCGATCGCGCCCAAAATCGTAGACGCGATTCCAAACGTTGTCCATTCTGCGATCGATCGTGAGGGTTTTTCTTGAGAGGAATGGCTCATATTGCTAACCGTCCTGCAGCTCCGCCCACGGTAGCCGGTAAACCTAAAAGAATCGAATAATTTAGCCACACCTGCCACGGATCGCTAAATTCAAGCTTTTGAAAGAATAGCAGCATCACCGTTGCGGCAATAAGAGACACAAGATAACTCGCGATCGTTTCACTTAACGGACGCTGAAAGATACCGCGCTGTTGTTGTCGTTGCTGATAATGTGTAAACCCTGATGCGAACACAATGCAGTATGAAATCAGCAACGACGCTATCATCATCGATAACAACGAAAGTCCTGAAACTGCCGCCGCCAGCATTGGAATTTCGTCAGTGGGCGCAATATTAAACGCAATAATAGTTGCTCCAATCAACGTTGCACTGATATCTGAAAGCGTGGCGCTCAGTTGCTTAGACTGAGAGGAGTCAGATTGCTGATCAAACCGTCCTTCATCTCCTCTAAGAAACTGATTCGCTAATGCTACACCCAATGAGAAGGGCATGCCTTCGTAAATCAGTTTGCCCAACGCTTCATGTAGAGGAGTTTGTAGCGTAATTTCTTGTAGCAATATCAGAATAAATCCGGCACAAACAATACCAATTGCGATCGCTTCAACGCTGTCAATCAATGCATCTGTAGTATGAACAGCGCTGTCGCGGCGAAAGCCTGCCGTTTGATTCAGAAAAAAGATAATTGCAAACGTGAGTACGAGCGCTAATAGCATTCTCACTGGACCCACAAATGAGCCAATCCACCAAACTTCCATGGTGTAGAGCAGTGGCACACCAAACAGAAATCCGCCAGATGCTCCTCGCAACAGATCTTTAAGTTCAGTGCGCCACTGCTCTGCTAAACCCTTTTTCATAGCTCACAGCAAAGAAACTAGGATACAAGGGATGCGATCGCGGTTGCCATTCCTCCGGAGGTAGAACGTCACCTTAAATACAACAAGAACTTTAGATACAAAAAGATGCGCTCCATTGCCAGGAACGCATCTCTAAATTGATTTGATAAGTTAGCGATTTGACTTAACCTTTCACACAAACCACTTGTTTTAGCGTTGCTACAACTTCCACCAAATCAGCCTGGTTTGCCATCACCGATTCGATCGACTTGTAAGCCGCTGGAATTTCGT
Organism: Myxacorys chilensis; assembly: GCF_059505265.1. NCBI lineage: Bacteria > Bacillati > Cyanobacteriota > Cyanophyceae > Leptolyngbyales > Leptolyngbyaceae > Myxacorys > Myxacorys chilensis. The sequence continues at coordinate 31,509 of NZ_JCACKG010000191.1, forward strand.
CTAGCACGCCTCCATCTTTACGGCACTCAACCCCTTCTGTTTGCTGAATCAAATCATCCAAGGTGTAAGCGTTCTTAGCTTTGTTGCGAGACATCAATCGTCCCGCCCCGTGAGAACACGAGCAGTAGCTTTCGTGATTGCCCTTGCCCTTGACAATGTAAGACTTTGCGCCCATCGATCCAGGAATGATGCCGTAATCGGTCTCACGGGCACGCACTGCCCCTTTACGCGTCACATACACCTCTTCACCAAAATGAATTTCCTTTTCGGCATAGTTGTGATGACAGTTCACCGACATAAGCGGCTTGATCGGCTTCCCGCCCGCAAGATGCTTTTCAATGACCTTTTGAAAGCGACTCATCATCACTTCTCGGTTAAATTGTGCATACTCTTGCGCCCACTGCAAATCACGCCAATAGGCTTCAAATTCAGCAGTTCCCGCCGTAAAGTAAGCCAAGTCAGGATCAGGCAATTTCTCACCCGCCAACTTTGCCAAATTCTTTCCGGTATTGATGTGGTTTTGCGCCAGCATATTGCCAATGTTGCGTGACCCGGAATGCAGCATCAGCCACACTTGATTCTCGGTATCGATGCACACTTCGATAAAGTGGTTTCCGCCGCCAAGAGACCCCATTTGCTTCAGGGCTTTGTTCTCTAAATGCTGCACACCTGAATGCAGATGCTTAAAGTCGTGCCATCCCTGCCAGTTCAACGCCTTTTTGTCAGCTTCCTTGTTTTCGTTAAAGCCAACCGGAATGATCGCTTCAATATCCTGACGAATTTTCTTCAGTTTACCTTCAAGTTGGTCTGCCACAAATGGCGTCTTTATGGCACACATTCCGCAGCCAATATCGACCCCTACAGCCGCAGGCAGAATCGCATCTTTCGTCGCGACAACAGAACCAACCAGCGCTCCTTTGCCCAAGTGAACATCAGGCATCAGCGCAACGTGTTTAAACACAAAGGGCAAGGAGGCAACGTTTTTCGCCATTTTGATTTCTTGCGAGCCGAGGTCGTGATTTGCCCACGATAAAACAGGCGTTGATGTAGAAAGATTGAGTGCTTCGTAAGGCATGATGATTGCCTCCTTCGTAGAGTATCGATAACGGTTTGATGATGCCCATTGCCTCACCGTAGTATACATACTACATATATAATACAAGACTGTCAAGCTACGGCTGCGTAAGAATAGAGATGACTACGAATTAGAGATGTCTATCTGTAACAGATCAACTTATGGTGATTGAATGGCTCAAAGTTAAAGTGCCGATCGCATTACGCGAAACTTATATTAAAAAGGACGCAGAAATCTGGACAGCAGCTTTAGCAAAATATCCAGGCTATGCGGGTAAAGAAATTTGGTTTAACCCAAAGGACGAAACAGAACTAATCATGGTGATTTATTGGCAAAGTAAAGAAGCGTGGAAATCGATTGCGGCAGACGTACTACAAGAAATTGATCGCAAGTTCATCGAAGCAATGGGACAGTCGTTTCCCTTTCTCGAAGAAGCTGAATATCAAGTCCGCAAATTTGGCAACCGTTAAAAAACTCCCCACATCTAACCCTTGACCCGTTATGTTGTCTTGTCCTAAGTGCCATCAACCGATTAAAAATCGAGATGCGATCGCATGTCCTCGCTGCCGCACCCCATTAAAGGCGCACGGTCACGCGGGCATTCCGCTCCATCGCGCTACAGGTAATGAGCCACTCTGTAGAACCTGTACCTATCACGCGGATGACACCTGCAACTATCCACAGCGCCCCGATGCGTGGGAATGCACGATGTATCGCGATCGCCGCGTCGCTACGGTCAGTACTCCAACGAACTACGAAACGAGTTCATCGCCGCAAGCTTGGATTCGCCGCAATGGAGTTTGGATTGCGATCGTAGGGCTGCTAGTTCTGAGCTTTTTATTCGCCGCCTCAAAACGCTAACCTAAACAAAGTGATAGGGCGGCAGCGCCTCACCCAACGTTAATTCCCAGCTAGAGCAGAGATTTTGCCACCCTTCTAGCCGCGAATAAAGCGTGTCTTCAGCTTCCCGGTTCACGAGTAAATAAAGCTTCTCGCCTTCAGACTGAGACTCTTTCAGAATGTGGTTAGGATAGGCCAACGCGATCGCATTGAGTACCGTCTTCAATTCCTGCTGCTGTTGAGTGCGTTGGTCTAACTGCTGCTGATAGCGCTGTTTCTTGGCCAAAAGATACTCTTTTCCTCGCAACTCCGACTCTAACTGGGGCTGCGAGTTGTCGATGGGCATCAGCATGAGGCGATACTCGGCTTTTCCTTCAAACTGATTTAGCTTTGCCAGATACTTATCTTGATGTAATTCGAGATGTTCGAGCAAATTTTCGGGTGAGACAAACCACGTCCCAAACCGTAAGGGAAGAATTGCAGTCGTCCAGAACAAGTCGCAGATAATGCGATCGTGGGTCAAGACCGCTTGAACGAGTCGATGATCATTTTGCTGAATTTCATCTAAATCTAGGTTCGGTTCCACCAGCGCCGAAAGAGTCGGTGTTCCTATAATTTCGACCTGTCCGGCAATTCCATCTTGCTCGAACTGCAAATCTGTTTGAGGCGTTTTGAAAAAGGCGTAGGTATACATCCCCGGTCTATTTGACAGCACCTATTCGAGTCTAGGCGATAGTTCAGAAATCTAGGAAATCTTGATCGCAAAACTTTGAAGTCCAATCGATCTAATTGCCAGAATCAAATCCAAAATCAAAAAATTCAGAATCAGAGTTTGAGCAGTTTAAGAATTTCTTGAGCGGCGCGATCGCACACTCCCGGTTCTCCTAACGCGACTCGCATCGCCTGATAGCCTGCGATCGTCCGCTCCCTCACCTCTGGCCTCAACTGCTCTAACGCCGCATCTGCAATGGTTTGAGGAATTGCTTCCTCCTGCAAAAATTCTGGCACGATCGGCTTCATCAGCACCAGATTTGGCGGTGACATAAATGGAATGGAGAACTTAATAATATTTCTGGCGACCCAAGCCGTGATTGGATTGACCCGATACATCACCACTTGCGGTACATTCAGCAATGCCATTTCGAGGTTCACCGTACCAGATTTGGTCAACGCCAGATCTGCCGCTGCGATCGCGCTTAGCGTCGATTTTCCCTGGTTACTCTCTAAAATCGTGGCGCGAAGCTGATATTTTGCGATCGCGCGTTCTACCGCACCCTGGTATTTCTCCAGCGACAGTGGAATCCAAAAGTGAGCCGTCGGAACCTGTGCCTGGATTAACTGAGCCGCTTGAAACATGACCGGCATGAGATATTTGATTTCTTGCTGACGCGATGCAGGCAGTAGCACGATCGCAACCTGCTCGTCTGGAATTCCTAACGCTGCCCGAGCCGCCGCGCGATCGGGAGCCGCCTCCATGCGATCGAGTAAGGGATGCCCGACTAGTCGTACGTTTGCGCCATGCTGAGCGTAATATCGGGCTTCTTCTGGAAAAATAGCTAAGAGCGTGTCGGTAATGCTGACAATCTTTTTGGTGTTTTCAAGCGTGTGCGACCACACCCACTCCTGTGGCGAAATAAAATAAGCAGTTGGAACATGCGGCAAGTGTTTACGAACGTAGCTACCAATGCTGATGTTGGGGTTCATGTAGTCAATCATCACCACGGCATCGGGCGGATTTTGCAGCAAATACTGTTTTGCTCGTTGCTGAAGATTTAGCGTTGGCAGAATGTAGGGCAGCGATTCAAATATTCCGATCGAGCCAATCGCGCTGGTGTTGCCCAGCAAGATTGCGCCTGCTTCTGCCATGCGATCGCCACCCAACGCCAAGATTTCAAGATCGATATCCAGTGATCGCGCCTGCTTCTGCAACGCTTCCACTAACAGCGCCGCTTGAAGATCTCCCGATACTTCCCCCGTGCTAACGAAAATACGCCGCTTCATTCGCCACCTTTGACTAAAACAGGCGTTAACCCTCGACGTCCGGGCGAGACCGATAGTCGAATAAACTGATGCAAATGCTGGATATGCTCATTTTCAGGCAACAGCTCAAGCTGATCCAACGCCTCTGTCAGTCGTAGACCAGAGCGGTAAAGAATCCGAAATGCCTTTCTCAAAAGCTGCAAATCGTCCACCGAAAATCCCGATCTCTGGAGTCCAATCTTGTGCAACGCCCGAATCCGACCCGGATTTCCCTCTACTATCATGTACGGCGGCACATCGCGATCAATTCTGGCCATGCCACCTACCATTGCATGACGCCCAATCCGCACAAACTGATGAACGCCCAACACGCCGCTAATTCTGGCTTTCGTCTCGATGTAAACATGTCCCGCCAACGACACCGAGTTAGAAATAATTACCTGATCTTCAATCACACAGTTATGACCGACGTGAGTATAGGCCATCAAGAGATTGCCATTGCCAATCAGCGTTACGTCATCTCCATGCGTCGGGCGGTGAATGGTCACAAACTCCCGAATTTGATTGCCATTCCCAATTTTCAGCAGACCCAGCGACCCATCGTATTTCAAATCCTGCGGCTCTAGCCCGATCGCGGCTCCTGGAAAGAAGTGATTGCGCTCTCCAATGTCAGTGTTGCCCTCAATCACCACATGATGTCCGACGATTGTCCCCGCTCGAACTTTCACATGTTCTCCGATCACCGCGTACGCGCCAACCTGTACGGTTGGATGAAGTTCAGCCTCAGGATGAATTACAGCAGTCGGATGAATTAGGGTTGTCATATCAGAGGTAGAAACAAGGGGGAAAGAGCGCAGCAATGTAAAGACGCGATACGTTCTCAGATTTCGCCCGGCGTCCCCTTTGAAACTTGGCGAGCCAGTTTCTTTAAAGTTTCACCCGGCGTTAATCGCGTCTACACCGATCAAGTTGAAACGGGAACATCCAACAACGCTAGATTACAACCCGAACAATCGTCCGTATTTTAATCTACCAAGGCAAACATTAGATCACCCGAGCAGGCAAGCTGACCGTCAACTTCCGCACGACCACGCATCTTCCCAAATCGACGACCCTTCACGGACAACAGTTCCACTGTCATTACCAGTTGATCACCTGGCACAACCGGACGCCGAAACCGGACGCCATCAATTCCGGCAAACATAAACAATCCGTCCTGAACGTCTGCCATCTGCGTCAGCACGACTCCGCCAACTTGCGCCATCGCCTCGACGATTAGCACTCCTGGCATAATCGGACGCCCCGGAAAATGCCCTTGAAACTGAGGTTCATTAAACGTGACATTCTTAATTCCAACTGCCAGTTTGCCAGGCACAAAATCGATAATGCGATCGACCATCGCAAACGGGTAGCGATGAGGTAGCAGTTGATGAATTTCTTCAAGCGTAAATGTTGTTTTAGTCTCAGAAGCACTCTCAGTCGCGAGATTTTCTACAGACGCATGGGTTTCGAGCAGAGTTGACATGAGCTTTGGGGTTAAAAATCAAGAGCCGTCGTTCGTTAGTGACGAAGGACGTATTGCAAGAATATGACGAACGAGTTGAGTGTGCAAACGATGGCTTGCTTTATAGGCAAGAAAATGAGCTGTTGGAAACGCCCCCAACAAACTTAAATCCCCAATGAGGTCTAGCAGTTTATGGCGAACTGGTTCATTTGCAAATCGCAGAGGCGGATTGATCCATCCTTCTGGGCTGCAAACCAAAGCGTTTTCAAGCGAGCCGCCTTTAATTAAACCATTTGCCCGCAACTGTTCAACCTGATGGGCAAATCCAAAGGTGCGAGCGGGGGCAATCTCTGTTTCAAACAAGGATTGCCGGGGTGACCAACTGTGCCACTGATTGCCGATCGCGCTCACTTCAAAATCAATGCCATAGGTAAATCGCAATTCTGGCGCAGGCAGGGCGGCAACAAAGGCATCGTCCTCGCGAATCCAAATTGGTTCTGTAAGCGTGAGTGTGGAGCGTGGGGCGGATTGAGCAACAATGCCTGCATCTGCGATCGCGATCGTCCACTCTTTCGCCGACCCGTCGAGCAAAGGTACTTCCGCTCCATCAATTTCGATCCGGGCGTTATCGATTCCCAACGCCGAAAGCGAGGCGAGCAAATGCTCCACCGTCCGAATTCGTGCCTCACCGCTCACCAACTCTGTCGAAAGCAGAGTGGGATTGACCGCCTCACCCTTTGCCAAAACTTCAGGCGCATCCGGCAGATCGACCCGGACAAAGTAGCGTCCTCGTCCGGGTTCGGCAGGCAGCACCCGCACATGAGTCGTTGCGCCGCTGTGAAGCCCCACGCCCGATCGCGAGAGACTGGACGCCAAGGTACACTGGCGAGTCTCAGAGGCAGATTCTGCTTGGGCAACGCTGAGACCTTGACGACGATCGTTCATTTAGAATCGTTCTCCAAATCCAAACCGGATATTGTTACCGCCTTGATCGTTGATACCAAAGTCAATCCGGATCGGACCGAGAGGCGATCTGACGCGAACTCCCACGCCGTAACCAAATCCGCTTCCTGGCTTTCCTCGTACCCCCGCTGGGTTACCTGGAACATTATCTCCAGTTCCTAAATCAGTGGCTGCATCAACAAATAGCGCACCCGAAATAATCGAGAATAACGGGAAGCGATATTCGGCAGTAGCTTGCAAATAGCTCTTACCGCTACCTACATCTCCTTCATCATAACCACGCACCGAGTTCGTCCCACCAAGCGGGAAGGCTTCATAGGGAGGAATATCGCCTAACACCGTTCCGCCCTGCACGTTGAAGGCAAAGGCTTGCGGGCAACCTTCGCGGTTTGGTTCCTCTCCAATTCTAGGCTTCTGGTCACGACATCCGGGTGAAATTTTCAGCAGCCGAGTTGGAATGTAGAAACTGTAGCTTCCTCGGAGGCGATTGAAGAAAATACTGCCCGATCCGACAGGAACCGATTGCTCTGTGCTAAATCGCAGCAGGGATCCGCTAGTGGGTTGAAGAAAATCATTACGGCGATCGCGCACAAACGCGAGCTGAGCCGTAAACAAATCATCTTTACCAGACGGATCAAAGCTCAACAGATTGCCCAGTTCATCCCGATTACTGAGTTCGCCATCCGCATCGCGCACCGACACCCGCTGATATTGCAAGCCGAGAGACGCATTCCATTCTGAGCGCTCGTAGGGATTTTTCGAGAGCGGACGACTAAAGCTGATGCCGCCCCCTGTGCGAACAATGCGAGGACGATCGCCATTCGGTAATTCAATTTCCGGATCGCCACCCTCAAAAATCAGCGAAATGGTTCTGCGACGGAATAGGTTAGCGGTGTAGGACGTGCGATATGGATCACCTGCAATCCAGGGGTCGGTAAAACTCAGGTCAAACTGTTGATCACGCTGACCAATCTGAACTTCGGCATTTAGTTTTTGGTTGTTGCCCCCAAAGTTTTGCTGTCCAAAGCTGACGCTACCAAACAAGCCGCTCGCCGAGCTAAAGCCACCTGCAACCCCAAAGTTTCCGGTGTTGCGCTCAACCACGTTTGCCACGACAACAACTTTCCGAGGATCTTGTCCTGGTTGCAGGGAAAGCTTGATATCTTCAAAAATGCCGAGACCAAACGCACGCTGTAGGTCACGTTCTGCCGTGTTGCGGTTAAAGACATCCCCCGGCTTTAGTTGAAACTCGCGAGTGACAATGAATGGACGCGTCCGTCCCCGAATCGGATTACCCTTCGCGTCTTGGGTTTGACCTTCCTTGTTAATGAACTGGACTTGCAGCGCTTCAACTTCTCCTTCAGCGACTTGCAAGGTAACATTGCCATCGGGATTGACCCTCGGCGCGTCTACAACTTGTGCCAGAACATAGCCATTGCTCTGATACCACTTGTTAAGTTCCTGAATGCCGTTTTGCAGATCGCGTAGGTTGAGAATTTTGCCATACTGCGGACTGAAAATATCTTGAACGACTTTGGATGGAAGCACTCGGCCCCCTTCTACTTGAACCGATCGCAGTGGCGGATTTGGCGTGACATCAAAGGTGACCCGTACCCCAAGTGGTGTATCGATCGGGTTTGCTCTCACGTTCGAGAAAAAGCCTGTTGCAAAGACCGCATTGATATCTTCTTGAAGCTGCGATCGCGTCGTTGTTTGTCCGGGCTGAGTCCGAATTACCCGGTAAACTTCGGCTTGTAGTTCTTCATTTGCACCTACAACCAGTACTTCACTGACCAAAACCTGGGGTTCCGGTTCAGCATTTTGCTCCGGTTGACTCGGTTGATCAGGCTGACCGGGCTGAGTAGCAGGTGGTGTAACAGACGGATCGGTCGGCGTTGTTTCTGGAGGAGCAACCGGACTTGGAGAGGTCTGAACTCCAGGAGCGGGGGTAATTTGAGTCCCAGACGGAGGAGTGGCAGGTTGAGGGGGCAAAACCGGATTGGCTGGTGCCGTGGGTGCAGCGGGAATCGTGGGTTGAGGCGTTGGCGACGGAGCCGGTTGAGATGGATTGAGCGGATCAACTTGAATTCGGTTCGGTGTTTCCTGCTCGATCGAGCCGCCTTGTGCCAGTTTCACAGCTTTCGCCTGAAGCGAGGTTCGAGGAACCGGTTGGGATGACGGCGCAACGGCTGCTCGCTTTGAAACGGGAATCGTCTCTACCACAACATCTTTTGAAAGTGGTTTCAACTTAAGATCCGATTGGGCTACGGCACGCTTCAGCGCTGTGGAAACGACAGAATTCACCACAACAGAGCGAGCTGAACTCGTCGCTGATTTGGCTGAAGCTTTAGAAGTTTGGGCGTTAGCAGAAGTCGCGCAACTGATCGCCGCAATCGAAAGGGCTGCCATTAAGGCAGGAGATAAACGCATTTTGTTCACAGTATTTCGCACGTCCTCAGACCTCTGCACAAAGCAGACTCTACATCACGATAGTAAGAAGCAGTCCCGATCCTGACAGAACTGTGAAATTCTACCGCATCATGGGTATCAATCCTCGGTTATCAGTGCCAGGAATTCTTCTAGCACTCATATAGTCTGTTGCAGCACCCGTTCCATTACTTGACGATAGGCATCCTCGACGTTGCCTAAGTCTCGCCGAAATCGATCTTTGTCCATCACGCGCTTATTAGGATCAGATTCCGCCTGGTTCCATAACCGACAGGTATCTGGGCTAATCTCATCTGCCAGAATAATTTGACCCGTGTGATTAGCACTTTGACCAACTGAGGAAACGCAGCCAAATTCCAACTTAAAGTCTACGAGGGTGATGCCACACTGCTGAAAAAAGTCCGTCAGGATCTGATTGATCCGCGACGCTAGTTCTATTAATTGATCTACTTGATCCGGGGTAGCTAGATCAAGGACTCGTAGACGGTCGAAAGTTAATAATGGATCGCCAAGTTCATCGTTTTTGTAATAAAACTCCACTAAGGGAGGGGTCAGAATCGTTCCTAGCTTCAATCCTGTTTGTTGACAGAGACTCCCGGCAGCAATGTTCCTGACAACGACTTCTAACGGCAAAATCTTTACAGATTTGACTCGCATCTCATTGGGGGACGTCCGATCGATAAAATGCGTTGGAACGCCGTTCGCCTCCATCAACTTAAACAAATGGGTTGAAATCGCACAGTTAAACTCGCCTTTTCCAGTGATGCTGCCTTTTTTTTGGGCATTGAACGCTGTTGCATCGTCCTTGAAGTGCGTTAGGAGAATATTAGGATCTTCTGTAGCGTAGAGAATTTTAGCTTTGCCTTCGTAGAGCTTTTGACCAACAGCCATAGTGTGCGGTTTTAGTAACTTGCGAAACAACTCGCAAAGGGACTGAGTTATTTTAACTTGGAAGCAAACCGCATCAGCTAGGTCACTCTTGCCAAGTCACTCTTGCCAAGTCACTTCTGCGGGACTGGTTTTAGTAAGTAGCTTGCCTTGAGAAATCACATGTCGAACAGTCGCGCGACGACGAATTGCGTCATAGCGATCGCAGGCATCCAACACAATTAAATTTGCAGGCTTGCCCACGGCAATTCCATACTCTTCTAAGTTCAGAGTTTTAGCTCCGTTCCAGGTCACCATGTTATAGCAGGCGTCAATCTCTGCCATTCCCGTCATCTGGCACACATGAACCGCCATTGATGCAACGTCTAACATGTTGCCTGTTCCCAGTGAGTACCAGGGATCTTGAATGCAGTCATGTCCTAAACTAACGTTGATGCCCTGCTGCCAAAGTTCTTTGACACGGGTTACCCCTCGTCGTTTGGGATAAGTATCGGTGCGTCCTTGCAAGGTGATGTTAATTAACGGATTAGCAATGAAATTGAGTTGGGTGCGCTGAAGAAATCCGAGTAGTTTGAAGGCATAAGCGTTGTTGTAGGAGCCAAATGCCGTCGTGTGACTGGCAGTGACTCGTGACCCCATTCCATGACGGATAGCGCACGCGGCCACCACTTCTAAGAATCGCGACTGATCATCATCAATTTCGTCGCAATGAATGTCAATTAAGCGATCGTACTGCTCTGCCCATTTAAAGATCTGATGCACTGAGTTAACGCCGTCTTCTCGCGTTAACTCATAGTGAGGAATGCCACCGATCACATCTACGCCCATTTTGAGCGCTTCTTCCATCAAGTCTTGGTTTTTCGGACTTCCGTAGATGCCATCTTGCGGAAATGCCACGACTTGCAGAGTCAGCCAATCTTTTACGTCCTCACGCACCTCTAGCAGCGCTACAAGCGCTGTTAAGCTCGCTTCGCTGACATCGGCATGACTGCGCACAAACAGCACCCCTTGTGCGGCCTGCTGCTTCAGCGTTGCGATCGCTCTCTGCTTCACGTCCTCAAGCGAGAGAGTTTGCTTGCGATCGTGCCAAATTTCGATGCCCTCAAACAGAGTGCCGCTTTCATTCCAACGCGGCTCCCCAGCAGTGAGGGCAGAATCGAGATGAATGTGAGACTCAACAAATGGAGGGCTGACTAGCTGGTTTTGAACATCGAGTTCAATTGCGGCTGTGCCGTCAATGTGCGATGCGATCGCGGCAATCGTTCGGGAGACGGTTCCGTTTGCGGTGCAGGGTGCACTAATTGCAATATCTACAATTTCAGTACGATCGGGTGCCGATAGAAGCTTGCAGCGTCGTAGCAGCAACTCGTAATTTTGAGAAGTCATGATCTAACCCACCCACTCGCAGTTCTAATCAATCCACTCTATCGGATTAGAAATTTGTGTTGTGGTGTCCGATCCTGCACTTTAGAGAAAGCTCTAAGACATTGCTAGTGGCAAACAGAGGTTCTAATCCTCTAACCCTTCAGCCCAAACTGCTTTTATGAAGGATTAACCATTCTCATCAGTGTTTCTCGTCGTCAGCACGCTTGATCCATCAACGGCTCTAACCAAGGTTGAAACTGGTCTCGACGAAAGATTTGCGCACGGCGGTGATAATCAAACCGGACAAGACTAGGCAAACCATGTTGACGAATACAATCTTTAATCCATGAAGCTACGCCTTGGCCCTCTTTAGCCGCCATTTCGGTTTGAAACGGACCATACATCAGAACCAGATGAGTATGCGTCTGCAGAGGAGCGTCTAACTCAATCAGCTTGGTAAGGTTCGTTCTAGTTCGGTCTTGGGCTTCAACAGGTTTGTGTAAATGACGTGAGTTCGCTGTTTTTCGAGATGCCCAATTCTGCTGATGAGCCGTCTTATTATGGGAATAGTTGTGATGCATATAACTCCTTACGAACGTGTATAGAAAGTGCCAATCTATCTCTCTCCAGCATGTAGCAGGCGCTGGAAGAAATCAGTTGGCTACTAGGTAGATGCAATTTAGTCAAGGTTTAAATCTTTACTATTCTGATAATATTGTCTTTTATAAAAAAGTGCAAATCTTAATTTATCTGTATCTTAAACAAGTACTTTCCATCCCCAAAGTGTGGTATTCCGAAATGGTGAGGTGTTATGACGATTAAAGCGTCGCGAAACTCTGGAGCAACCGTTGTATGGCTCAATGGCTGGAAGTTGTTTCAATAATTCATCATTTATAATCCTGAGATTCGGATGAACCACTACAAACTGTTTTTCTGAATCTGATAAGTTAACCAGTGAATCATCAACTATTAACGGTGAACGAATGACTGTCTGTGAATTTAGGGCAGGTCTTGAAGGTGTTCCCGCCACCCAATCCAGCATCAGCTTTGTGGATGGGCAAAAAGGAATCCTGGAATATCGCGGTATTCCCATCCAGGAACTTGCAACCAAAAGTACCTTTCTTGAGACTGCTTATCTCCTAATTTGGAATGAGCTACCGACCCGCGACGTTCTTGCGGAGTTCGAGCATGAGATTCAGTATCATCGTCGCCTGAAGTACCGCGTTCGGGACATGATGAAGTGCTTTCCAGAGAGCGGACATCCGATGGATGCTTTGCAAGCGTCTGCTGCCGCTTTAGGACTGTTTTACTCAAAGCGGGCATTAGATGATCCAACTTATATCCGAGAGGCAGTCGTCCGAATTTTGGCAAAAGTTCCGACGATGGTGGCCGCATTTCAATTAATGCGTAAGGGTAATGATCCGGTTCAGCCCAGAGACGATTTAGGATATGCTGCAAACTTCTTGTACATGCTGAATGAGCAAGAGCCTGATCCTTTCGCGGCTCGCATCTTTGATGTGTCGCTCATGCTTCATGCAGAACACACCATTAATGCATCCACGTTTTCGGCTATGGTAACGGCTTCCACTCTGACCGACCCTTATGCTGTGATTGCCTCGGCAGTCGGGACGTTGGCAGGTCCGTTGCATGGCGGAGCCAGCGAGGAAGTGGTGGAAATGCTAGAACAGATTGGCTCGGTGGCAAATGTCCGCCCGTTTCTCGAAGCTCGACTAGAGCATAAGCAGAAAATCATGGGCTTTGGGCATAGAGTCTATAAAGTTAAAGATCCAAGGGCGATTATTTTGCAGCAGTTGGCTGAGCAACTGTTTGAGAAGTTTGGCCAAGACAAGTTCTATGACATCGCTGTTGAGCTAGAGCGGGTGGTGGAGGAAAAACTTGGACATCGAGGAATCTTCCCGAACGTAGATTTCTATTCCGGTTTGGTCTACCGCAAACTTGGCATACCAACAGATTTGTTCACGCCAGTATTTGCCATTTCTCGGGCAGCTGGCTGGCTTGCCCATTGGAAAGAGCAATTGGGAGAAAATCGAATTTTTCGACCGACGCAAATTTACACAGGGTTACATTCAGCACCTTACGTTCCGATCGATGAACGACAAAGACTTATTGCCCCTTGATGGGTGAGACCCCTCTTGCCGTTTTTCAATTCCCTTGTAACTATATCAACGTGACGATTTTCAGGAACTCCAGCCCTCAGACATCTTGCTTCTGGGGGCTTCTTTATTGGAATGCGCAAAATACGGGGTCTAGAGTATGGATCGTAAGTTAGATGTACTCGCTGCATAATACGGATAAAAGCTTTGGGCGCGACTTCCAGTTTTGAAGATTGAATTCTTTGGTGGGTAAGAAGGTTAGAAATTCAATGCTTTAGAAAGATTTGGTCTCTGTCAGACCGCTATACTGATAGTCGTTGGGGTTGTTAAGAATCTTCATCGTGAGGGCTTCGCGACGCTTCAACGCTTAAGATTTGCTGCGTAATGGGAACTATGAACCCAGGAATTGATCTTCAAGGAAGTTTTATCGAATCCCTTAAGAGCTTTGGTTTACCTCCGGGTGTGGCTAAAGTTCTTTGGATGCCTTTCCCAATGCTGATTATGCTAGTTGGCGCGACCCTAGGCGTCTTTACACTAGTGTGGCTAGAGCGGAAAATTTCGGCGGCAGCTCAGCAGCGCATTGGTCCTGAGTTTATTGGTCCTTTGGGAATTTTAGCTCCGCTTGCAGATGGACTGAAGCTCGTCTTTAAAGAAGACGTAGTGCCCGCCAAAGCAGATGGGTTACTATTCACGTTGGGTCCTGCGATCGTTGTTATTCCGGCGTTTCTGTCCTACCTAATTGTGCCGTTCGGACAGAACATGATCATCACCGATGTCGGAATGGGCATTTTCCTCTGGATTGCGCTCTCTAGCGTTGTCCCGATCGGGTTACTGATGTCGGGCTATGCCTCCAACAACAAATACTCCCTGCTGGGCGGGCTGAGAGCTGCCGCACAGTCAATTAGCTACGAGTTGCCTCTAGCGCTGTCGGTCTTAGCGATCGTGCTGATGTCTAACTCGCTGAGCACGGTGGACATTGTGAATCAGCAGACGGGCTACGGAATTTTGGGCTGGAACATTTGGCGACAGCCGGTTGGATTTCTGATTTTCTGGATTGCTGCCTTAGCAGAATGTGAGCGAATTCCGTTTGACTTGCCAGAAGCAGAGGAAGAACTGGTAGCAGGCTATCAGACCGAGTATTCTGGCATGAAGTTTGCTTTGTTCTACATTGGCTCCTATGTCAACCTGACCCTTTCAGCCCTGCTATTTGCGGTTCTGTATCTGGGCGGATGGGAATTCTTTGTGCCAATAGGTACGATCGCAGGATTCTTGAATATCAGCGACACAACGCCTTGGTTGCAAGTAGTGGCAGCAGTGCTAGGGATCGGTATGACCCTGCTCAAGGCGTATTTTCTAATCTTCATTGCGATCTTAATGCGCTGGACGGTTCCTCGCGTGCGCATTGATCAACTCCTAGATTTAGGCTGGAAGTTCTTGCTTCCGGTTTCGCTAGTGAACTTGCTGATTACGGCGGGTTTAAAGCTTGCCTTTCCAGTGGCGTTTGGTGGCTAATTCGCAACCCTTGCCTTTTGCCTTAAGAGCGGAGAACACAATGCTAAAGTTTCTTAAACAAGTTGGTGACTACACCAAAGAGGCGGTTCAAGCGGGTAAATATATTGGTCAAGGCTTGGCTGTTACTTTTGACCATATGCGCCGTCGCCCTGTAACCGTTCAATATCCCTATGAAAAGCTGATTCCGTCTGAGCGCTTCCGGGGACGCATCCACTTTGAGTTTGACAAGTGTATCGCGTGTGAAGTGTGCGTGCGCGTCTGCCCGATTAACCTGCCTGTGGTGGATTGGGAATTTAACAAAGAGTCGAAGAAGAAACAACTCAATCACTACAGTATTGATTTTGGGGTTTGTATTTTCTGCGGGAACTGCGTGGAATTCTGTCCTACCAATTGCTTGTCAATGACTGAAGAGTATGAGCTTTCAACCTACGATCGTCACGAGTTGAATTTTGACAGTGTGGCATTAGGTCGCTTGCCCTATAAGGTCACAGACGATGCAATGGTGACTCCGTTGCGAGAACTGGTGTATCTTCCCAAAGGAGTTCTAGATCCCCATGATTTGCCTCCGGGATCGAAGCGAGCTGGGGCACGTCCTGAGGAAATTGTAGAATCCGAAAAATAATTGTAGAGACGACCTAAGGGGTCGTCTGCCCCTGTATTTGGAGAGAAGAGCGTGAATTTAGCGGAAGGAGTTCAGATTGTATCGTTTGGTATCCTGTCAGTGATGATGTTAGGAGCCGCGATCGGGGTGGTGCTACTCGACAGCATTGTGTATTCCGCCTTTCTGTTAGGCGGTGTCTTCATCAGCATCGCAGGGCTTTATTTACTGCTGAACGCAGATTTTATTGCCGCCGCGCAAGTCTTAATCTACGTTGGCGCGGTCAACGTCCTGATTTTGTTTGCGATCATGCTGGTCAACAAGCGACAAGAATTTCAGCCTGTGCCGAGGGCCTGGATTCGTAAGGCGGCAACAGCAGCGGTTTGCGGGGGTATTTTTGCCCTCCTCAGTACGATGGTACTTTCGACTCCGTGGGCGATTTCCAGCGCGACTCCAGCTGGAGATGCGTCAGTTGTGGTAATTGGTTTGCACTTCTTCAGTGATTTCTTGTTGCCCTTTGAGCTGGCTTCGATCTTGCTGCTGATGGCGCTGATTGGCGCGGTTGTGCTTGCTCGTCGCGAGTTTCTGCCTGATGATGACTTCGAGAAGGCTCAAGCGGAGGCGTTAAAGTTGCCAGAGCGACCTCGTGAGTTAGTTCCGTCAGGTCGTAATGAAACGGTGAAATAAGGGTAGGTTAGTATGCAACTCCAGTATTTTCTTCTTGTAGCGGCGGCGTTGTTCTGCATTGGCATTTACGGCTTAGTGAATAGCCGCAATGCGGTGCGGGTGTTAATGTCGATCGAACTGATGTTGAATGCCGTGAATCTGAACTTGATGGCATTTTCTAACTATCTCGATCCGCAAACGATTAAAGGTCAAATTTTTACGGTGTTTGTAATTGCGATCGCAGCCGCTGAAGCTGCTGTTGGTCTAGCGATCGTGCTGGCTATTTATCGAAATCGCGACACGGTGGATATGGAGCAATTTAACTTACTTAAGTGGTAGAAAAATTCTACTCCGATTCAACGACTCCTATCTTACGCGGGGTGCAGTCTAATGCACCCCTTGCTTTTGGGTGTCTCCTGACTGTTTGGCTAGGTGAAGCAACTACGCTAGTCATGAACCTAACGAGGTCGTCGCTCGAAAGCGGGCTACGGTTGCAACAAAACGCTTCATCTCCATAATGGATTCGCGAGAAACGAATCAACCTAGAGTTCTAGATGGTATAACAACTTGAAGTCCTTCTGATGCTGGCGTTGTGCAGTTAAAGCAAGTCATTATTATTCACAAGGCAGGCGACCTGATGAGTAAGCGTTGGGCAGAAAAGTGTGTCCAAGCGCTAGAACATCGGGGCTGTCGGGTGCTGTTAGGTCCGAGCGGTCCGAAAGATAATCCTTATCCTGTGTTTCTCGCATCGGTGACGCAACCGATTGATTTAGCGATCGTATTGGGCGGCGATGGAACCGCGCTCTCTGCGGCAAGAAATTTAGCGGCGGATCGAATTCCGATATTGGCGGTGAATGTGGGTGGACATTTGGGATTTCTCACCGAGTCACCCGATGATTTTGACAGCGATACGGTTTGGGATCGCTTAGCAGAAGATCGATTTGCGGTGCAGCGTCGGATGATGTTGCAGGCAGCAGTGCATGAAGGCAATCGGACGAATTTGGAGGCCGTGAGCGATCGCTATCTCGCCCTCAACGAGATGTGCATCAAACCCGCTTCTGCGGATCGGATGATTACCTCAATTTTAGAAATGGAAATTGACGGTGCAGTGGTGGATCAATATCAAGGCGATGGCTTGATTGTGGCGACTCCGACTGGCTCAACGTGTTACACAGTGGCCGCGAATGGGCCAATTATCCATCCGGGTATGGAAGCGATCGCAATTACGCCCATTTGCCCCCTGAGTTTATCGAGTCGCCCAATCGTCATTCCACCTGGTTCTGTGGTCAGTATTTGGGCGTTGGCTGATCCAGACTTGAGTACCAAGCTTTGGATGGATGGAGTGCTGGCGACTTCAATGTGGCCCGGACAGCGAGTTGATATTCGGGTGGCAGAGGATGACGCTCAGTTTATTATCTTAAGAGAAGATTACTCGTATTATCAAACGCTACGCGAGAAATTGCAGTGGGCAGGGGCACGAATTCAGTACGGCAACCATTTCAGAAATTGATGATAGAAATTAATGAGTCACGAAAGGGGTTAACTCATAGCAAAGTTCGAGGAGTTGAGCCGTGATTTGATCGGATGAGAAGTGATCTATTACGTATTGATTTGCGTTTCGCCCTCGTTCGATTGCCTCAGTTGGGTTGTCTAGACACGCTTTCATTGCCCTTGCTAATCCTTCAATATCTTCTCGTTCAAACATCAGATTATATGGGCTTGCCATTTCGGGTAAACCTCCAACCTTTGCCACGATCGAACATGTTTGAACACTCGATGCTTCTAACGTGACATAGCCCGCAGGCTCTTGCCAGCGAGACGGAACAACGAGCGCTAAAGAGGATCGAACTAGATGAAGAATCTCCTGACGATCACGGCTGCCTAAAAACTCGATGCGATCACGAACCAATAATTCATCCGCTAATGATTTCATCTGATCGCTAGAAGTTCCATCGCCGATAATCCACACTTGAAACTGGTAGCCCCACTCTTGCAGAAGCTTGGCTGATTTAATCAATAGATCAACTCCTTTGTCACTATACACTCGACCTACGTAAGTGAAGGTATAGGGGTGAACCATGCAATCTATTGTTTTAATAGACTGGTCTGACGGAACGGAAATTGGATTAAATAACGTCGAAACAGTCCAAGGAAAGCTATGCGATTCTGCAAGAAACTGGCTACAAGCGGTATGGCGATCTGCTAACAATGCTGTTAGAAACCGAACTACAAATCTTGCCCATTTAATAATCGTATAGAGTTTCCACTTGAGAGGATAGTTTACTTTGGGTAAAGACTGAATTAGTTCTGTTTTGAGCCGTTTTAAGAACGGCATCTTTTCATAATCAAAATGGATGGATGAATAGAATAAGTAATGATATTTGATAATAATTTTCTTGCCAAATAGCTTGCATAGCAAAGCAAAGCCTAAATGATTAGAATTCATATGAATCAGATCAGCGGCTGCGATCGCGCTGATCCATTGCCAGATTGGCGCGGTTTTGGTCGAAACCACTTGCGTTTCTATGCCCCGCAGATTTAATGCGGGTTCAATCGACCGAATGTAGGTTAAAACACCCGCAATTTCTCCATCATGGTGCGTGTGTTGAATTAATAATTTCATTCATTGCAGATCTCACTTCAACCGGAGTGCATGGAGCCACAAATAGAATGGACTCAGTAAACTGCTGACTAACAACTGCATCTCACACCCGATCGCCAAATCCGTTTGAATCAAGGTGCGGTACTTGACTACATGCAAAATAACTCTTTTGAGATCATTAACTAAATAAAGCGGCAAAAATAAAGGGCGTTGCCATGCATGGAGCCGCACCATCCGAATATGAGTTCGGGCAAACCCAATGCCTCGAATCAGAGAAAACAAGTAATCTTTCTCCAAGCGCCATCTTGGAATCTGATGATAGAGGTGCATTTCAGGGTTATACCAGATCTCCCAGCCCGCCTGCTGAATGTGAGCTAAGGCTTCAATATCCTCACTTGCCAGCATCACGCCTGCTACTCGACCTAACAAAATGGGCTTTGCTGGAACTGCCTCTAGCCAAGCCTGACGCCGAATCACCAGCCCCGCTCCGGGAGGCAGCATCCGTGTCTGGGGTTCGTAGCGATACGGCTTCGAGCCTCGCTCGATCACAGCTAAAAAGACGGCGATTTTCTTAATCTCAGGTGGCGGTTCAACCTCATAG
Organism: Myxacorys chilensis; assembly: GCF_059505265.1. Lineage (NCBI taxonomy): Bacteria > Bacillati > Cyanobacteriota > Cyanophyceae > Leptolyngbyales > Leptolyngbyaceae > Myxacorys > Myxacorys chilensis. The sequence goes on from NZ_JCACKG010000191.1 coordinate 50,665, forward strand.
TCTCCGTGAATTTGTCCTCCAAATGCCCCAATTTTAGGATGACTGTTTCCAAATTGGTACGCTTGAGCAACCCAATCCTCGGCGGGTAGAGTGTCGTCATCAAGAAAACAGACAAATGTTCCAGACGCCGCTTGAACTGCTCGCGATCGTGCCAGTGCTAATCCCTGCTCTGGCTCAAATACGTACCTTAGAGGAGAGTGCTGCCACTGACGTTGACGTGCTTCAATCACTTGCTTCGTACCATCAGTGCTGTTGTTATCGACAACAATCACTTCCCAAGACATCGAGGCTGGAGTAACCTGCGATCGGAGGCAGTCCAACACTTTGCCAATTCGAGATTCACCATTGTAGGTACAGATTGCAACACTTAGATCCATCATGGAGTAGGTGAAGGAACAAAAGCATAGCCCGCACAAGTGCTGGTTGAAGTGCTTGTTGCGAGAGGATGCTTCTGTCAGTGTTCACCAATGCAACCCTTTAGAAACAACGACATCTATTCTCCACCTATTTCTCTTTAGGCTTTTGAGTTTCCTTTCAGCACGTCTTGCGCAGAGACGCCGTCTCCCTGAAAGCCGAAATACCACAGCACCGCCGCCGCTTCTGCCCGTGTGACTGGGCGCTTAGGTTGAAATAGGGTCGTGTAGCCGAAGGCTCTGCGAATGTTGGCTTGATCCCCGTTTTGGTAGTCGGCTAATACAGCTCGCAAAGCTCTAGAGTCAATTCGCCCTGCATCTTGAAATCCCCACGTCTGTTTGACTGCATCCAGGGTAGCGGTTGGCAGTGCCTGTCTCATATCAACTGGAATTTTCCAGAGAATTAACTCTTCGCGGCTAAGCGCGGCATTGGGACGAAATAAGGCGGCAGTATTATCACCTGAGAGAGAACTCGGAATCAATCCGGCTTCTGCGAGTCCTTGAATCGCCGCAAAATTCGGATTTTTAGCAGAAACATCTCGGAATGCAGGCTGGGCAGTTTCAACGCCGAGCCGAATTTGCCTAGCTGGACGATCGGCATAGACTCGATTGTTCGTCGCGACGAGCCAGCGTGCATACTCTCCACGCGTGATGGTCTTATTTGGCTCGAACGTTTTGGCAGAATTCTTCTCTTTTGAATTAGATGAATTAGACGGCGTGAGAACTCCAAGCTGCGCAAGATCGCTGATGTAGGAACGCAACTGTTGAGGCGCTTTGTTTAAATCAGCAAACGCCTCAGTTTGGGTGCTGTTGGGCGAGGCAGACGGGGCTGATGACGCAGTGCTGTCTGGTGGAATCGGGCCTACAAACTCAGGATCGCCGGGTTGAGGATTTGAGGATGCAGGGGACTGAGCGGCTTGGGCGTCAGAAGGTTTAGTTTCAAGGCTAATCCTGGTTCCTGCTGGAGCGTTTGGCTGCACTCCGACCGCAATTTGAAGCCCGCCCCGACTTGCCTCAAAGTTGCCTTGATTTTGCTCTGTGGATTGCTGATTCAGCTTCCAGCCATTTTTCTGGAGTTGATCGCGGTAAAAGGTGCTGACGCGATCGCTGCTATCTTCTGTTGTCCATCGCGTCAGTAACTCAGCACTTTGTTCGCGGGGAAGCTCGCCCGTCGAAGTGGCTTCAACCAATGTTGCGTTGGGATAAGTCGGAACCTCGGCAGGAAACTTGGGCGGAAGCTGAACCTGCGACGCTGGAGCGGGCTGCGAGTTGCTTGCATCAAGCGGGCTAGGGCTGCTGTTGAGTCGAGGATCAGCAGCAAAGGTATCTTGAAGGGACTTGCCTGCTGGACCGGAGCAGCTTGCTAAAGGCATGAGCAAGACGGCAATTAAACCAAGCTCTGTGGAGATTCGTTGAAGTAACACGGGCACACCGACCAACCTTAGAAAAATTACTTCCACCCTAGCGCAGATAAAGCGGCTCTGTCGGACACCCCTACTCGCGATCGTCTTCTAGCATTTTTTGCAGACGCGATCGCTCTTCGCCATAGCAGCCCTTTAATCCCAGCCGAGCCGCTTCTAGTTCTTGAGATTCTTCTGAAATTACCGTAAGTTTTTTGAACCACCAGTGGTAGAACGTGGGAAATTTAACCTCTTCCTGGGCGACTTCTAAAAGTTCTAAAGCGCGTTCATGGGCAGTCGGTCTGCAATCTGGCTCGCAAGGTTGCTGGAGGAGAAGGCTGGCGCGATCGCGCATCTGGTTCCGAATTTCGGAGGGTTTAAGTTTAATACAGTCGTGACAAACATCTCCTTGCAGCAGTCCGCGATCGCTGTAGAGAAGAGCGCGGAGTTTTCCTGCTTCAAAGAGTTGACCGCAAGCTGTACATAGTAGTTTTTTAGGGCAAGTCGCTAAGGTGCGCTCAAGATGAATTTTCATTTTTGCTATACAGTCAAACTTAGATTCTAGTTGTATCCTAGATTTCCTAAGTTACTAGATCCCGCTTAAAATGCGCTTTTAATTTTGCAATTCTCTATATTAAAAAATCTCGCATTTCAGATAAAAAAGGGGATCAAATAAAGCTACGTTTTGGTTCATGAATCGCTGAATAGCAGCTTAGCCTACAGTTTGGCAATATAAAATTGCTAACCTAAAAAAATAAGTGGGTAAAATGCTGCTAGACTGCGTGGGAATTTCATAACAATTTGAGCTAGGCAAGGTTGAGGTGAACGGACAATACGTTTCCAGAAAAGAGCTTTTGCAGGTGATTGATGATCACTGGATGCTAGAAGATCCCGATCGCAATGAGTATGCCTTTCTGTTCCGCTTGATTCAAGAACGACACCGAACTCGGTTTGAGCAAACATTTCAGCAGTCTACGCCAGAGCAATACGAAGCGGTGCAGCATCATCTTAGGACAATCGACCAAGAGCGAAATCGTGCTGAAGAGATTCTCTACTGGATTTATCTGGATAAGGAATTGAGACAGCAAGGACGAACGTTTCCTGATCAGGTTGAAGCCAAACATAAAAGAGGAGATCGGTCTGTGTGATCTCCTCTCTAGGTCATCGAATCGAAATTAAGCGAATGTGATTAGGCAAAGTGAAGCGAAGTTGCTAGAAAGATAGCTCCGACGATGCAGGCAATCAAGCCAAAGGAGCGATTTAAGGCAGATGCTTTTTGGCCCGACCCAGAACTCAGCTTGTAAGCGAGAAGCGCGATCGCAGCTTGAATTACGGTAAATCCGATCAGGTAAGCAACTAACGGCGAAGGTTCTGCACCAAAAATCGATTCGCCGTAAGCATAGCCATGAAACAGTCCTGCGATCGCAAATAGGCTCGCTAAACTAGCAAAACTGAGTTGCTTACCCAACACTAAAATCACTCCGAATGCAATGACCGAAAGAGCAATTACGCTTTCTGGCGCAGGCAAATTTAGCTTCAGAAGATGAGTACCTGTGCCGATCATTGCAGAAACTAGGAAAAAAATAGGAAGACGCCATCCGCGAGAATAGAGCGCAGATAATAATCCGACTGCAACTATAGACGCTAAATGATCTAATCCGATGATTGGATGTCCCAGTCCTGACAGAAATCCTTCCCAGCCGTTAGATGGCATTTTGCCACCCATCAAATGGTGGGCTGCGGCTGGCTGAAGCGTCGCTAACCAGCCGCATCCTGCAAGGATGCTAACTCGAACAATAGCGACTGGATTTAATTTCTGTTGATTCATCTATACCTCGCAGATGAGTAAAGGATGTGAACTCAAAGCGGCGGGTATTCTGACTGATCAACGTTGGAATCTTAACTCCTACTTTGACTCACAGTTGCGGGACAGCGGCAGACTCACACTGCACTTTCCCCTTTACTTCTGATGGCTGCTTTCCACCAGAACCGCTTTGTTGCAAATTTAAGGATGCGAGAGGTCAGTCTATCATGATCTCAGCCGCCCACTTGTAAATAAATGCGATCGCAAGAATTGAGCGATCGCAAATACAAGAATGTGTTCCTCATCAGCGGAATAAAAGATACTTCTACTTTACGGCGCGATCCAAAATCTATATTTAGCTCCGCTTTGCGCTTAGATTGTATTGTTCTGTTGCCGTTGGTGTTTTTATCTCTGCTACTCCTTGCAGCGTATTTCCGTCAATCTTGCCATTAAATTGAATGTTAACGTCTTGATTATTAAACTTTTGACTTTGTTGTAAACTAATGCGATCGCCGACTAATTGAACCTGCGGCAAGCTAATGGTTTGTCCTCCCACTTCTACCGTGGCTCTGACGGCTTGAAAAGCTTGATTGACTTGAACCGTGTAAGGAAGTTTTTGTCCAGCTTTTGTTGTCATAGTTCCGCTCCAATTGCCGCTGACGTTGGCTGGAACAACCCAATAGTAAATGCTGCGGGGACGTCCCCCATCATTGACCAAAATGGTGCGATCGGGCTTCCAGTCCCCCATGCCAAACGCGTGAGACACGACGCGCGACCCTGGTTTTAGGTCACTGAGCAATTTGGGACGGAGTTGGACATTGATTTTGGGTAGAAGATAAAGGGTCACGACTGAAGCGTTGCGAAAGTCGGTTTGAAAAAGGTCTTGCTGAAGAAATATTGCGCGTGTGCTAATTCCGAGCTTCGCCGCACTCGCCTGACTCCGCTGCACTAATCCTGGATTGATTTCAACGCCAACGCCTGTTGCGCCAAACTGCTGCACAGCGGTCAGCACTAATCTGCCATCGCCAGAACCCAAATCATACACCACATCATTTGAGGTGACGTTGGCGAGTTTTAGCATGGCATCGACTACATTCTGAGGCGTGGGAACATAGGGGACATCAGGCTTGATCGGAAGAGGTGTAGGAGGTGTTTGCGCGATCGTTGTAGATAGACCAACAGAAAAGGATAGGGCAGCGGCACTTAAGCCGACTAATTTTAGCAATTTGGAACTCGGTCGAGTTGATCGCATCGCTTCTCCTCACAACAGCATTCTTCTACTAGCTCAAAATGCCGCTTGCGCTCATCTGCCCTAATACGGAGATTATGCAATTTTAAGCACTGTATTTCGAGCATTGTATTTCCACTATACGGATTGCTGTTGATACGCTAGATACATCGCTTCTAAAAATAAGTCTGGTGTCATCTCAAATGGCAAATCATGCAATCCAATCAATGTTCTCGCTTGTCTTGCTAACTGAAGTCCCAATTGACTTTTAGCTTTTGGCTCCATTAAGGTGCGGCGCTGGAGATATTCCCGAATAACGGCAAAATCGTCAGGTAGCAATGCGCCAATGTTGGTAGTTTCTAGTAGCTGCTCAGCTAATGGTTGCGCGTCGGGTAGAAGAGTAAAATTGGCAGATGTGATTACCGTTTCTTCTTGAACCACCAATGTTCCGGCGACCCAATCTCCCAGACGCTTCTCTCGTTTTGTGAATAAGATGAGCAGCAGTCCGATCGAGAGAAAATCGTCAATTGGTCGGAGCAGCGATCGCAGGGCAGCTTGCGCGAGTCCGACCGATTGACCATTCTCGCGAATCACGCGAATTTTGGTATATCGTTTACCCGGCGTTTGTCCTTGCCACAGCGTCTCAAAGCCTACGAAATAGCCTGTGTATACTGCAAAATATAGGAGCCACGACAAAGCGGCTAACCACAATTCTAAAGTGTCAGCGTCGGCCAACCCCCGAAAATAAATTGGCAGATTGTAGGCGAACAGACCCCACAAAAGGATCACGGCAATCAGCAGCGAACCCCAAACGGCATAATCGATCAACAGCGCGATCGCACGATTGCCAACGCCAGCTAGCGTAAATTCGAGGTCAACGCTTTCGGGAGTGCGGACTTTGACTTGATTGAATAACGGCATAAAGGATGAGCGGTTGTGGCGGAGTTTCGCCTTGCACTAATTGCGGGATGTATCGTTTGTAGAATTGCGAAATTCGAGGTCAACGCCTTCTCGACGAGTGCGAAGATCATAATAAACCACAGCTTTGAGCGTTTGCCAAAACGGAAGTGTGAACAGACCCACTAATAGGAAGAGAAGAATTCCTGCTAAGCAAGCCAACACAAACCACCCAATTGCGGAAGCATCTTGAGCCCGAATTAAACTGGCTGTACCAATGAGTGTGGGTACAACTGGGATAGCGGCCAACCCATACAAGGGCAGAGTGACCAACGTTGCGATCGTCAGAATAATTAAAATTCGGTGGGCTGACCCTTTTGAAAGGTTCCAGCTTCGTCCAATCATATCAAAGGCGTTGGTGTCACCTTCCATCGCGATCGCCACTTCTGGAATGTAGAAGTGCGCCCAGAACCAAAAATATATCGCTAGGCTGGCCAGCGAGACTAAGACTGCGAAGATGGCAGATACCCCTGGGTAGTCTCGAAGCGCGATCGCTGGAATGATGATCAGTAGGTTTTGCGCGATCGACAGGCCAAAATTAATGCCAAACATCACGCACCCGACCGCAATGTGGACGAGCAAAAAGCTCCACATCCGGGGTCTTATCTGTCGAAGCGCGGTTCGGCTGTCTTCAGGCTGTCCGCTCAGTTCGCCATAGGCGAGGCGAGCAATGAGCGCAGAGTTGAGGCTTGATCGTGCTCCGCAATAGACTGCTAACCCAATCCAAGGAAGGATCAGCAGCAGCAAAATGAGCGAAACAAAATTTTGACCTTGGCTTAGGGCGAGGGGTACGAAGGCGGCGGTGAGCAAGATCAGCAGCGTGACCCACGGCAACATTGCCCAAAGGGTCGCTTTGACTGAGATGCTAAGGTAGGGCTTGAGGTGGGAACTGTAGAGCCGAAACCCAGCGCTGACGACGTTACCAACGCTCATCGGTCTCATCGGGCTTGAATTCGTCATGATCACCGCCGCTGTAGTTAAAGATCGGATGAACTTAAAGTTGACGCTATTTGAGGCAAGCTAACGAGTAGATTGTAGATTGTAATTTGTAATTCGGAGAAAGTTGCTCCAGAAGGGCATGTAGCGCCATATTTGAAATTTCATTGGGCGATCGCTTGACTTTGGGCGGTGGCCAAATCAGCGCCTCGACTTGAGAAGATGCACACAGGTGGCAGGGAAAACTATCCGCAGGAAGTTCTACTTCTCTACATTTTGAACGCTATCCTAATCGCTACACCTATGCAGTATTCTGCTTACCTCTGGCCAGTTTTAATGCCCTGCACTCATGCCAGACGCTTTGATCTTTTTGAAAAAGAGAATCGCTAGACCACTCAGCAGCAGTGAGAACCCAATGAAATAGAAGCAATCATTGAATGCCTGCACATAGGCTTCGCGACGAACAATGTTGCCGAGAGACGCGATCGCTTGACTTTGGGCGGTGGCTAAATCAGATCCGCGACTGATGAAATACTGCGTCGCCTGATTGAGGCGTTCTTGCGTCGCCGGATTAAAGACCGATAGATTTTCAGAGAGGCGATTGGAATGAAACTGTTCCCGTTGAGTCAGCAGCGTTGCGATCGCGGCAATGCCAAACGAGCCGCCTAAATTCCGCATCATATTAAATAATCCCGATGCCGACCCTGCTTGAGAGGGCGGTAAGTTCGCTGTAGCGACCGACGAAAGCGGAACCATGATTAACGGTTGCCCGGCTGCCCGCACGAGTTGCGACCAGCGTAATTGATCGAGTCCGGTCAGGTTCGTCAGGGTCGAATTCATAAAACAACTGACCGCAAATAAACTCACCCCGACTCCAATAATTAACCGGATATCGATGCGCTGCATTAACTTTGGTACAAACGGAATGATCAATAGCTGGGGAAACCCAACCCACATCAGGACTTCTCCGATCTGCATCGCGTTATAGCCCTGAATTTGTCCGAGATAGAGCGGCATGACGTAAACCGAGCCATATAGCCCTACTCCTAACGCCACGTTCACAATGCTGGCAAGCCCAAAGTTCCGTTCTTTCATCAGTCTTAAGTTGATGAACGGCTTCTTTCGAGTCAGTTCGATCCAGAAGAAAATTGTGAGGAAAATCACGGCTAGCGCTGTTAGCCGCATGACCAAAGCCGAGCTAAACCAATCCTTGCGGCTCCCTTCTTCCAACACGACTTGCAGCGATCCTAGCCCAATCGCCATGGCTAAGATGCCAAACCAATCGCCATCTTTGAGCAACTCCAATCGCATCGGACGGGCATCAAGCGCGTACGCAACTGCCGCCAATAACATCAGTCCTGGCACTACGTTGATGTAAAACACATAATGCCAGCTAAAATTTTCGGTTAACCAACCGCCTAACGTCGGGCCGATCGAGGGAGCGAAGGTGGCGGTGATGCCAAATAGGGCCATGCCGATGGGTTGTTTCGCGGGAGGAAGCGTGGTCAGCAACACGTTAAACGCCATCGGAATCAAGATGCCGCCTGTAAAGCCTTGCAACGCCCGAAACACGATCATCGAGGGCAAGTTCCAGGCAAAGGCGCACAGAATTGAAAATAGGATAAAAAAGCTAGCGTTGACGAGGATGTAGCGCCGCGTCGAGAAGACTTGAGATAGCCATCCAGTCAACGGAATGACGATAATTTCAGCCACCAAATAAGAGGTCGAGATCCACGATCCTTCTTCTAACGTGGCTCCCAGTGCCGCTTGAATATCTTGAAGCGAAGAGTTGGTAATTTGAATGTCAAGCACTGCCATGAATGCACCTAGGACGGTGCCAAACACGCCAACCCAAGTTTTGAAAGAAACACGATCGCTCGGCTGGGGGTGAGCAACAGTAGTCATAAGATGCCCTCTAAGAATGAGGCGGATACGGTTCTGGCGGATCGAGTAGCCCAAGACGGGAGTAGATCGGCAGAACGAGTTGACGCAAGGCGGGAAGTTGGCGACCGAAAATGAGCGAACCTACAATACATACCCCTCCGCCGAGCAACAGCGTGTTGGGCGCACCAATGCGACTTGCTAAACTGCCTGCCAAAAGGTTTCCAAACGTCACCATGCCAATAAAGGCGATCGAATAGAAACTCATGACTCGCCCCCGCTTATCGTCTTCCACAATGGTTTGCAGCACCGTATTGCTAGAAGTAGACTGCAAAATTAAACTTCCGCCTAAAACAAACATTGCAGGGAGTGAAATCAGCAGCGATTGTGACTGAGAAAACACCATCAGCGCGACGCCAAAAATAGCCGGAGCGATAGTAATGATTTTGCCGAGTCCTACAACACTTCGACGAGAACTGAGGTAAACTGCCGAACAAAGTGCCCCCAGTCCAGAGGCGGCCATTAGAAAGCCCAATGTCTCAGCCCCGCCATGCAAAATCTGGGTTGCAAAAATTGGGGCAAGAACTGTGTATGGCATTCCCGCTAAGCTAACCAAGGCAATCAGCAGCAGAATCGCGCGAATTGGCGGAAACCCAAACGCATACTGAAAGCCTTCTTTCAGGCGTTGCATAACTGTATCGTTGGCTTTGTTGGATGCAGCCCCTCGCCGCGATCGCAATCGCATTGCCAGCAAGCCAATAATCACCGCTACATAGCTCACTGTATCGATCAGAAAGCAGGTTCCAACTCCCACCGCCGCAATGAGCAACCCTGCGATCGCTGGGCCTACCAATCTTGCTGCGCTAAACATGGAAGAATTAAGCGCGATCGCGTTGCCTAAATTCTCTCGCCGCTCAACGAGTTCGACCACAAACGCCTGCCGCGCTGGAACATCGATCGCGTTCACGACTCCTTGAAAAACGCTCAGCAGGACAATGTGCCAAATATCAATTGTGCCTGTGATGGCGAGTACCGTTAATCCCAGCGATTGCAGTAGCGATAACGCTTGGGTGGCAATCAGCACATGATGGCGATTCCAGCGATCGACAAGTACCCCAGCGATTGGGCTGAGCAAAAAATTTGGCGCTTGTTGAGCAAACCCAACCACTCCTAAAAGCAACGCCGAGTTGGTTAAGCTGTAGACCAACCAAATAACCGCCGTCTGGGTCATCCACGTTCCAATCAGAGACAGTCCTTGCCCTGCAAAGAAGAGACGATAGTTACGCGATTGAAAGGCTCGAAGGACGGAAGTTAGCTGGCTCTGAGAGTTCATAGTCGAAGATCGGTTGAAGAGAGAATACCTCAGAATTGCGGGGAGGTTTGAGTCGCAAAATCCGCAAGGAATCGCAATTTTGATCTGAGGAAGAGGATGCGCTAGGACAAATAGAACCTCAAAACCAATGAAGAATGTATCCGTCCCTAGAGAGGATTGATGGTCTCCCCTCTCAACCCCCTACTATTTCCCTGTCTCAACCGTTACTTCTGCTGACATACCAGGAGTAATAGCCTGCTCATACCCATGAATGCTGTTGCTATCAAACACTACCTTCACCGGAATCCGCTGCACGACCTTGGTGAAGTTGCCCGTCGCATTGTCAGGAGGTAAGAGGGCAAATTGTGCTCCTGAAGCAGGCGATAAGCTGTCGATATGGCCCGTAAATTCGTGGCTAGGGAACGAGTCTAGCTTGATCTCCACTGCTTGCCCCGGATGCATCTTCTCAAGTTGCGTCTCTTTAAAGTTTGCTGTCACCCAGTACTGATTGTCTACGATCGCCATTAGCGGAGTTCCTGGCTGCACTTGCTGACCGACTTCTACCGTTTTGCGACCAATTCGACCGCTGACAGGTGCAGTAATGTTGACATATGAAAGCTGAAGCTTGGCATTCTTGAGCGCGACTTGTGCCTGCTTGATAGCAGCTTGCGATGTTTGAAACTCGCTCCGACTTGCATCCGTCTGAACGCCTTTAGCTTGGGCTTGCTGCACTTCACCTTGAGAGGACTCTAGTCCCGCTTGAGCCGTTGCCACGCCTTGTTGGGCTTGAGCGACTTTGGCTTGGGCTTGGCGAATTCCCTCGGAGGCAGCATCCCGCTGGGCGCGAGCTACATCATACGCTTGCCGCGCCGCATCAAGTTCTCGACGGGCAACCGCTCCAGAGCCAAACAAGCTTTGGAATCGCGTGTAGTCAGTTTGGGCTTTCCGCAAATTTGCTTCCGCTTGGGCAAGTTCGGCTTGGGCGCGAGGAACGCCCGCTTGCGCTTCAGACACCTGAGCTTGTGCTTGTGCGATCGCGGCTTGAGCTGTGCCAATGCCGCCTTGAGCCTGAGTATTCGCGGCTTGAGCATTTTTCGCCGCCAAATCAATATTGACCTGAGCCGTATTTGCTTTGCTCTGAGCCGCCGTTAATTCGGCTTGAGCTTGAGCAAGCTTGACTTGCAAATCGCGTGAATCGAGCTTGATCAAGGGCTGACCTGCTTGCACCTCTTGGTTATCGCTCACCAACACTTGGTCGACTGTGCCTGCAATCCGAGAGCCGATCTGGTGAATGTTGCCAGTGACTGTAGCGTTGTCGGTCGATTGGTGAACAGAAGCGTATTGCCACCAGTTATACCCAAACGCACCCGCTACAATCGCGCCTCCAATCCCTGCCCCGGCCAAAATCTTCTTAATCGGCTTTTTGCGGGTGGTCAAGCGCTCTTTTGGCAAGCTATCGGCAGTGGGTTCAGTTTTGGGTTCGGGCGGCTTTGTTGTCGTCACCTCAACCCGATTGGTTTCGCGAAGCTCTAAAGCATCACGCGGCGGTTGAGCATAACCTGCTGACTTGTGGCCGTTGCGGGTCTGATGGTCGGAGTTGCTGTCAAAATCGCGATCGTCGAAAGATGTGGTGTTCATACTTTAGTAAAACGATGGGATCAAAAAGGACAAAGGACAGAAGAAATATCAACCGTGTATAAACTTACTTAAAACAAATTTATTTAGAACACTAAATATCTAACTGCAAACATAATATCATCCCTTTAATTAGAGTGCGTAGTATTATGGCTAAAAGAAAATTCGGTTTTCCGGTCAAAGCGGGCTAGATATCAGAACGCTATTTGCAGTAAGGATCTGCTGAGGTACAGTTTGGTCTTTTTACGGCAAACATCGTCAACGACTACACAAATGCGTGTCTCAACTTCTGTCGCTCAAGCCCTTTAGAACAAGTTTTATCAATAAGGTTTAAGAATTTTCTCATTCAATTGGTTGATTTCGGAGTTTTCTATAAACGCGGAAATTAAGCCGATTGATGTAGGTGAAAGATGATAATTATGGTCATGATTTCATTTCAGTTACTGTACTCGCTCATGTGTGTATCTGAGTTTCGAGGGGTTGTTGTCACGGCTGCGAACTATAAGGTCTAGCAGAAGTCATCGACGGAGCAGAAAATTCTTCTAAGCTGAATATTCAGGGTCGGTGGATGCTGAAGAATTTGCTATTCTCAGCCTACTTCCCTGCTCATGCTTATCCAGAACTCACGTTACTTAGACATGACACAATTCTCTCAATCGCAGCCAATTCGAGTCGGCATTGTTGGGACAGGCTACGCCGCTAAACTCCGAGCAGAAACGATCAACGCCGACGATCGCGCCCAGTTAATTGGCGTCGCAGGACACACGCCTGAAACAACAAGCGACTTTGGCAACACGCATGGAACACAGACTTTTACCGCGTGGCAAGATTTGATTGGGTGCGATCGCGTGGATCTAGTAGTCGTTTCTAACCTCAATGCTCAACATGGTGCGATCGCGCGAGCTGCTCTAGAGGCGAATAAGCATGTTGTTGTCGAATATCCGCTCTCGCTCAACGCACAAGAAGGTGAAGCGCTCTTAACCCTCGCTAAACACCGAAACTGCTTACTTCACGTCGAACATATCGAACTACTGGGCGGCGTTCATCAGGCATTTGTTCAAGCCCTGCCTCAGATAGGAACGCCATTCTATGCGCGGTACGCTACGCTCAGCCCTCAGCACCCGGCTCCACGCAAATGGACGTATCACACCGAATTGTTCGGATTTCCCTTATCAGGGGCACTATCGCGGCTCCATCGCCTGATTCACGTCTTTGGTGCGGTGGAAACTGTGAGTTGTCAAAATCGCTATTGGAACCTGCAAGAGTCGTACTACACCGCTTGCTTATGCGAGGCGCAACTGCGATTCAGAAGTGGACTGATTGCTGATGTCGTGTATGGCAAAGGGGAAACCGTTTGGACGGCTGAGCGCAAACTAGAGGTGCAAGGCGATCGCGGTGCAGTCGTGTTTGATGGCGATATCGGACGGTTAGTGAATGCAGAGGGCGACCATGCGATCGCGGTCGGCGGTCGGCGGGGGCTGTTTGCCAAAGATACAGCGGCGGTGATCGATCATCTGCTGCACGGCGCACCGTTATATGTGGCGTCAAAGGAGAGCCTCTATACGCTTAAGGTTGCTAGTGCTGCCCAGCGATCGGCAGAAACGGGGCGGACAGAATTCATTAGCGGATCGTGAGGATGACAGGGCGCTCCTCAGCTTGGCGGTGGTGATCCCTTACCGTCCCAATTTGTTCGGGATGCCCTCACAACCGCCTGGAATGGTGCCTCGGCTCCTCGACCCGCCCCAGGCGCAGCAGTAGTAGCGTTGAGCCTCTGACAAATCCTTGGCGTCTGTGAAATCCGCTCCTTCAATCACGGCTCCTGTGTGAATCCCTGTCTTATAGTTCGGCGGCTCGGTGCGACTCCGGGGTGTTGCGTTTTCTTTGTCGCCGTAGAACAATCGCGTCCCTGTGAAATCTGCCCCCTGAAGCTTCGCATTGACTAGAATAGTGCGGGCAAAGTTGGTCTTCACCAAGTCACAGAAGCTCAAATCCGCCCGAATTAAATTTGCCTCCGTCATATCCGTCCAGCGCAAATCGGTTCGGGATAGATCCGCTCCTGCCAACATGACCCCCAAATCAATCACGCGCACACCTCGGATGCGATCTTCGGCATAGCCACCCGATCCGTCAAGCATCGCCCGTCCTAAACGCTGATCTCGTTGTAGGGGCGTCAGTAACTTCGCACTCGATAAAAATCTTAAAATTTTCGCTTTGCCCGAGCCATCAACACTGCTCAGAATCGCCGCCGTTCGTCCTTCTGCGATCGCGCGTTCTTGCGGCCAATCTTCTAGCAAGCCGTCCTCATCCAACACTAGATCTGATATTCCCTGAAAGTAAGTATCGATGGTTTGCTGTTGGGTAATGGTGTTTTGTTGAATGGTTAGATCTTTGGAGATCACATACTGTCGCCACGCCACGTAAACAGCCAGAATTGCGATCAAAATTTGCCCCAATGCCCCAAACACTTCACCCAACGCCCCGATCGCGTCCCAGTTGAGCTGCGTATACAACTGCGCGATCGCCCGATCTGCCCCCAGTAGTTTCAACCCTCCTGCTACTGCTGCTATGGCTCCGATCGAGCCAATCAAGGCGGCTCGATCTTCCTCAGACATAAAATCGAGAAAGAACGGCTTCAAGGTTGGAGTCAGCAATTGAATCGACAGAATAATGGCGACAAGGGAACCAGCCAGAATGATCCAGACCTGATCGAAAACGAAGCCGACAATAATAATTCCGGTCGCAATCAAGACGATGAGCGGGACACCTATTTGAGGGCGTGCAGTCGCTCGGTGAGCGAAATAATCTGCGACAGAACGTTGCTTCCCTGGCAGAGGAGACACCACCACTGGATACTCTTCTACTTCAGTCGGATGACTGCTATGCCCGTTTTGAGTGGAGCTTGGCAAACGAGATGGGACGGCGTTAGAAGCATTTGGATCAACAGACATAGCAGTAGAAGAAGGCAATAGGGGGATGAAACGAGCAGAATCAGGCAGAACCAAACAGAATGTAATCTCTCATGCCCTATCGTACTCGCTCAATCGCATCCTCATCTTCACTGTGAGAGACTATTAATTATTTGTAGATAAAAGAATGAACTGGAGACTTTAGAAACTCCCAAGCTGTATATTTATCAGATAAATTAATTCCAACTGCCGACTTTGTAAGGTAGAGTCCATACAATCCAAATAAGAGCAGGATCGCTTTCAGGCTATGAGTTCGTTTCACAATAGATAAGGCAAGAGAAGGCAAGTCAAACGCAAGACAAACGTTTGGTGGTTAGCTTCATGCTAGAGTTTGAACTTCTCAGAGCGATGACTCAAATATGTCTTCTTGATGACAAAATAGCGCTCAAATTCCTAAAATTGCATCCAAACTACCCGATTTAGAGTATTAATATTCTGTGGGTTAATGGATATAACTTACGTGTGGAGTTCCGAGGTATGAGTTACGCCGTCAATCACGAGCAATCGTCACTGGTAGAGTTGGCAAGAGCAGGCAACTTCAGAGCGATCGCGGATTGGCTCAATGTGTTTTTGCTGCCTCACCATCTCCGCGCTCAAGTTGGCTCGGCTCGGCATTCAAGTCATCTCCAAATCGTTGTCGAGTTTCACCCGCTTCCCCAACTCAACGCCAAATCCCCAGAATTTCGTAAAAGTTTAGTGCGGTTTGTGTGTCGTCACCTCTGGAAATTGAATTCCGATGTGATTGAAGGCATCCAAATCACGGCTAAACACGTGGATCAGCCGCGCGCGCTGTGGCGTCAGTCTGCGCGGGTCGTGTCTCCTGCTAGACGTGCCAAGTTGTCCGCGCAGCAGTTTGAAGAATCATCGCGACCTGCCCTTCATAGCCAACCTAACGTTACTGCCCTGCGATCGCGAATCCGAAAAGCTACGCTACAAAAAGTTCAGTTTCGAGCGCTGCGATCGCTCTTGCTAACGGGCACAACGGCCGCCGCTTTTATCATTGGCTGTTGGTTAGGCTACGCAGATTCCCCGGCAGAACAAACGACTGCAACGGCATCCAGTATTACTGTGTCTCGTCCTGATACCGTTTCGATCCAGGCAAATGGAACGACAGAATCTGTCCCGGTCACAAAACTTGAGGGCAACCCAACCGCTCAAGACGATCGCGTTAACCTCCTGTTTAGCGGTGATGTCGCTCTCACAGAGGGCTATTCTGACTTAGTGAAGGACGATCACAATTGGGCGTTTTCATCCATGAATGAATATCGCCAAGCAGATGTCGCAATGGTAAATCTAGATGCGCCCTTTACCACCCAAGCCAAGCAGGATTCTGCCTACAAAGCCGATCCTGCTACTGTCGAAGTCTTGAAGAATGGCGGCGTCGATATTGTGAATTTGGCAGATAGCCGCACGATGGACTACCAAGCCGCAGGGTTAGAAGAGACGTTGAGCACCTTGGACAAAGCAGGGATTCAGTACGTCGGTGCAGGAGAGAATGCCAAAGCGGCTCAGCGTCCAAAAATTGTGGATGTGAAAGGTCAGCGCATCGCGTACTTGGGCTATTCCGAGGCGGAGTTGCAGGCAGCGGGCATCGCTAAAGCTGGCGTCAACCAACGTCAGAATGAGCGGGTCGCGGCAGATATTCAAGCCATCCGTCCTCAAGTTGATTGGGTAATCGTCAATTATCATTGGGGCGAAGAACTGGCGAAATATCCGGCAGATTGGCAGATTGACTTGGCCCACACCACGATTGATCACGGCGCAGATGTCGTTGTGGGGCATCATTCTCACATGTTGCAAGGGGCAGAAATCTATAAAGGACGCCCAATTGTCTACTCGCTTGGTAATTTTATTTTTGGTGAAAAAGCGTCAACCGACTACGACACGGCTGTTCTCAAAGTCGGCGTGAAGGATAAACAAATGAAAGTCGAGCTTTTGCCCGTTGAGGTAAAAGGACTTCAGCCGAGCGTTGTTAGCGGCGATCGCGCCCAAGAGATTCTGCACCAGATTGAAAATGTCTCCGATACGTTTGCTCAACCGCTGCGATCGCCGATGATTCTCGACGCGCAATCCAACACAATTCTGTCTCAACCGGCTTCTTCGCCTAAAGCTTCAGCCTCTCCAACGGCAACGCCTTCAGAACCCGCGTCAACCGAGTCCACACCCAGCGAGATCCCAACTTCCAGCCCTGAGCCACAAGCTCCGTTTACCGATGGAGCGTCAGAGACGCCTATTCCATCCGAGACGCCTATCCCGACGGAATCGCCGTCAGATTCTGCTGCCCCCGATCCTGCTTCGTCAAGTGATGTCATCCCCAGTTCTAGCCCCCCGTCCCCTTCGGACTCTTTAGAGGCCCCCTCTCCGAGCCTAGACCTGAATCCAACACCAACTGATATTCCGCCTGAGTCTACCCCTGATCAGCCTGAGTCTACTCCAGCTCCAGAGTCGATTGCCCCATCGTCTGAGGCTACGCCTGAACCGACGCCCGATTCATTTATTTCTGATCCCAATTCCCAATCGGCTCCCAATTCCTCCGGTCCGATGGTTCCTCAGCAGCCTACTCCCACGAATGCAGAGCCTTCTGAGCTTCAGGGGGATGCGTCTATTGCGCCTGCTGTGACTAGCTCTCGTAGCAGCTTAGAGCCAAGGAAGCGGCGCTACGCTGCGGTTCCGTCTGCTATCGAAGTTGCTCAACATCCTTAATTACTCAGAATGCCTGTGTTTTCTATTGAACGTCGCCGACAGCTATACGACATTTACGTTTTAAACAATCGAGAGTCCTTTTCTCGGTTAGAAGTTGTTCCCGAGCGGGGTGGCATCATCGCTAGTTGGCAGGTTCAGGGGCGGGAGTTGCTCTATATGGACACCGAACGGTTTGCCAACCCGAGTATGTCGGTGCGCGGCGGCATTCCAATTTTGTTTCCGATTTGCGGCAATTTACCGGACAACACCTACCTCTACGATGGGCAACCTTATTTGCTCAAACAGCACGGATTTGCACGGGATTTGCCTTGGGAAGTGGTGGCTCAGCGCACTGACGATCGTGCAAGTTTAACGATCGCATTAGCGAGCAATGCTCAGACTCGTGAGGTCTACCCGTTTGATTTTCTGCTGGAGTTTACCTATACGTTGCAAGGGCAAGCTCTGACGTTGCACCAACGTTATACAAATTGCTCCTCCGGACGGATGCCATTCTCTGTAGGATTCCACCCTTATTTTCTCGTGCCAGACAAAAGTCAGTTACGGTTTGAAGTTCCCTCTGATGAGGCGATCGATCAAATTACGAAGCAACCCCAGCCGTTTTTCAACACGTTTGATTTTGACCAAGCCGAAATTGATTGGATTTTTCCGCACCTTTCTCGCCAAAGCGCGAGTGTTTCTGATTTGAGTCGCCATACTCGAATTACGTTGAGTTATGGCGATGCCTTTCCATTGTTGGTTTTTTGGACAGTAAAAGGGAAAGATTTTTACTGCCTAGAGCCGTGGAGCGCGCCCAGAAATGCGCTGAATACAGGAGAACGCTTGCTCTATTTAGACCCCAATGCCAGTTTAGAAACGGAAGTTGCATTGAGTGTAGATTTCATTTAGACCACACGGGCTAATTGGGATTTTGATCACAAGAAAAGCGCGATCGGTAGAGTTGATCGCGCCGTTAAATAGAGTTAGCTGAACAAAACCGAATTAGCTCGCTTTCACCGCCCGACGTCGGCGAGAGGCGGCCAACAGACCAACCAATCCCAACCCTGCTACTGTCGCGGGTTCAGGAACCGACACTGGTTTTACCGACACCGATCTTAGGGCGTAATCTGAGTAGCCTGCACCCGTATTGGCTCCAGCAAGCGCCGTTAGATTAAATCCCTTGATGCTGTTGTTGCCAAACGGATTGTAAATGGCATATAAGCCTGCCTTGCCGAGAGAGGAGACAATCAGGTTCGCCACTGTGCCATCGGCTCCGCTCCAAGTTGCAGAGTCTTTTCCGGTCACAGTTAGTCTTCCGGTTAGGGTTGTGTCTGCTGAAGTGACGATCGCGGCTTCAAACACCTTGTCGCCGTAAGCCGGATTGTCTGGTGTATTCGGTGGGTACAAGAAACTTAGCTGCAATTGTGACAGGATCGCGGCTGTATTGAAGCCTACTTGTAGTGTCTCGTTCGAGTTAATTTCGCCGCTTGCTGGATCTTGGTTGATCTTCGTCAATCCATTCTTAGCAACGCCAATGCCTGTCAGTCCTCCCACCTTTTTTTGAGTGAGAACATTGTCGCTTGCAGGATCAATCGGATTTGTGGTCGCGGTGAGAGTGAAGAAACCATTGACGTTGCTGCAAGAGTGAGAACCGAAACTACTGGTAGCCGATGGAAAACACTGACTGATCACATCGTCCGCCGTGAAGGATGCAGCATGAGCGGGCGCAGTTGCAAATGCGATGCTTAAGGGCACAGCAAGGCTGCTTGCGCTACCTAAAACACGGGTAAAGATGGAGAAGCGCTTGGACTGAATCATAGAGATGGGTAAGAGTGCTTGAAACGGTTAATAAGGTTGGGGGCATAGTGTTCTTTAGATCAGGTTCTGCAATTCAGGAGGGCGCTGTCGGGTTACAGAAGTAATGCATTAGTTGCGTATCCCAATGTTATTACTGATACGTGAAAATGAGTATCTTCCGTATTTTCTCTTTATTCAAACTTTAACTTAGAAGACTGTTCGTAGAGTTCACGTATCCTAGCCAAATTGGTCATTCAACTAAACGATACAGTTCTACGTACAACCTAAGTAGCCTATCTTCTGTCTTCCAACTAAAGATGCGTCGGCTACTAAAAAACATCGCTGTCGCCTGTGTAAATACGGGTACAGCGATGTTAATCATTTCTAGAGAGTGTTCAGAAATCCGGACAACTTCTTACAAGGCAGACTTGGCTAACTCTGCGACTTGTTCCATTTCGTCATTAGCGAGCGTTTCTAGAGCTGCTTTTGCCTCTGGTGTTTTTAAGTGGCTCAACGCTTGAGCAACCCGATGCCGTATTTGCCAATCTGGACTTGTCGCATAGGGAATCAGCAATGGCACGGCGCGATCGTCGCCTAGTTCGCCTAATGACCCGATCGCGGCGGTAATCACTAGATCACTATCTGAGTTCAGCGCATCGACTAACAAATCATAGCCCCGCGCATCGCCCAGTTCTCCTAGCGCTGCCACAATACTAAAGCGCACTAACCATTCTGGCGTTCTCTGATAAAGCTTCTCTAGATCTTCGTAAGCCTCGGTGAGACGCAATCCGCCAATCGAGTCGGCAGCGGCAGCCTGAACATCGGGTTCTGGATCAAACAGGGCGGCTTTTAGTAGGGACAAGGCTTCCGAACGGTTTTGCCCGCCGAGCGATGCCAACTGACTGACAGCCGCATATCGCACGCGCACATTTTCATCGGTAACAGAGGGTTTGATTAAGTCGTATGCGATCGTAGGATCAAGCTGTCTTAGGTGATTTACCCCACGCAAGCGATCGCCAAAATTGTTTGATTCTAGAAGTTCTTTAACACTATCTGGTGTAGTCATGCGATACAAATTTTGTAGTCTATCTGCTTCATCATTTTCCCTTGTTGTGGCACTCTAACTTTGCTCAGCTGCCATCGCTCGCACAATGTCGCCGCGCGTAAGGATGCCAACGATCTGCCCAGACGCATCAATCACGGGAAGCCGATTGACTTGGCGATCGTGCATTAATTTCGCCGCTTCAGACAGAGGTTTCTCTGGCGCGATCGTGACTGGATTGTCAGACATCACTTCTCCAACGGTTTGACCCAAGGCTTTGTGGAGATCCTTTTCGTATCGACCCGGATTTTCCAGATAGATCACGCTATCTAACAGCATGATGTAGGCAGGAGGAGTGACATTGGTTTCGCGCCACATCAGATCAGTTTCTGAAATGACACCGACGAGGTGACCCGATTCATCTGTCACCGGAAGCCCGCTGATGCGTTTCTCTGCAATGGTTTTGATCACATCAGATAACGGAGTCTCAGGCTTGACAGTAATGGGAGTGGAGGTCATTACATCTGCGACAGTTTTTGCCATGAGCTTAGTGCGGCTGAAAGGTCTTTACGATCATTATGAGAGGATTGCAGGAGCCAAATTCGCTTGAATTCATAGGATGTAACAAAGCAAGAAATGGCGCTAGCTTGAAGGACGCCCTGCATTCTGTGAGTGAATAGCGATCGCTGACTTAACTATTCTCATAAACGATGTAGATGTGTCATCTCTCAAAGGTTCGGGGTCGCGCACTCAGTTGCTTTAGCGTGGCTTCTAGAACTGCATTCGTTTGTCCAGACACCGAAAACACAAGCGCTTCTCGGTAGACCCGTTGGGCAGGATGTGATGTAGAATTTGCAGCACCGCTTGAAACCACGATTGCCGCGTGGGCACAGCGAACGGCTAATTCGATTGACCAAGCTCTTAAGTTAAGGTTTACCTCGAAGTGCGGAGGCTGCGGTTGAGCGGTGTAGATGGCGTCGCGACAAGCGGCGAGTTCGTCAATTAAACCCTGTTGAACCGCGATAGATTTCTTCTGCGTGACTGCTTCTACGATGTCTAATCCCGCTTGAGCGCATCCCAGTGCAAAGAAACTGTGGTTGAGAACATTGGCGCGATCGCTAGCGTGAATTGCTCTTGCAGGCAGTACAAAGGCGACGTGAGAATTGGGTAAAAACCATTCTGTTAGCTCAGCCGTGACGGTGTTCGTCGAGGTGATTGCGGCGAGCGACATGGGTTCGCTGAAGCGAATCTCTCCGTTTTGCAGCGTATCTTGAAAGGGCACGATGCCATACACCGCTCGACCGTCGGGTAACAGAGCGGCAATCAGAACATCCTGAAAGAAGTCGAATCCCGTAATCCAGGGAATGTGTCCGTGCAATCGATAGCCGCCTTCGACTGGCACCGCTTTCAGAGGCGGATTGTTCTCTCGTCGCAAATGCGAAAACCCAATCCCAACCAACTTTTGACCGTTTTCTAAATACGGAAGATAGGTTTGTTTCAGCCATTCGTTCTCGCTCTTAAGCAACATCGAGGCAGCGCTCTGATGTTGCGTTTGCAGAAATGCCAAGGCTCCAGAGAATCGGGCAATCAGTTCTTGAACAGCATAATACGTCGAAGCGGTCACGTTCCAGCTTTGAGGCAGTCTTAACGCTAATAAATTCCGGTCTGCCAATCCTTGAACGGCAGAGCGCAACGCCTCCGGATCGTGATCGATCGCGTTTGCATCAGGGGCGACCTGCGATCGCAGATAGGCTTCTGTCGTTTCAAGAATTGCGGAGTCTTGCATCATTCTGAAGATGGAAGGTGTGAGAACGTTTGGAGCCTTGTAAGGAAATTCCTCTTTCCCCATCCTACTGACAATGGAGAATACCGTTAGCCATAGTGCCGTTGCAGATTGGCTCTGGTAAGGTCGCCATCTGGTCTATCTCGTCGTCAATTTTGGTTGAACATCGCTTTTTGCAGAGGATGCACCGTATTATCAATACGCCGTCATTGAAGTAGCTCTTTAGGAGTTGCTTAATGGTTTTTTTGAATGTTTCTGTTTGCTAGTTAATCGATTGAATCTGTTATGTTTCCTGCCATTTTCCTCGATAAAGACGGAACGCTAATTCCTGACATTCCTTACAATGTTGATCCAGACAAAATTGAATTGTCAACGGGAGCCGGATTAGCCTTGCAATCGCTCCACCAAGCTGGCTATAAACTAGTCATCATCTCCAATCAATCGGGGGTTGCAAGAGGATACTTTCCAGAATCAGCATTAGTGGGGGTAGAACGGCGAATTCGAGACCTACTAGAGACGTTCGACGTTCCTCTGAGCGGATTTTACTACTGTCCCCATCATCCAACTGGCAAACTGGCGTCCTATGCGATCGCATGTCAGTGCCGTAAACCTGAACCCGGACTCCTGCTTCAAGCCGCGCAAGAACATCACCTCGACTGTGCCAAGTCGTGGATGATTGGGGACATTCTCAACGATGTAGAAGCCGGGCGAAAAGCAGGTTGTCAAACCATTCTGCTAGATAATGGCAACGAAACAGAGTGGATTCTCACTCCCGAACGACTTCCTCACTATCAGACTCGCACTCTGGCTGAGGCCGCCGAAGTTATTCATACTCAAACATCAATCTGTTAGTGAATCCGCCTTAGGGCTGTTTGCTCCACATTAATTGTTCTGTATTAGTCATTTATCTTTCAAATTCATAAAAAATATCCATGAGTAACCTGCCACGCATTGTCGAAAAATTTTCAGGCTTGCGGGTTCTCGTGATTGGCGAGGCAATCCTCGATCGCTACCTGTACGGTTATGCAAATCGGTTTTGTCAAGAAACCCCGGTTCCGGTTGTGACACTCTCCCATTGCGAAAATCAGCCTGGAGGAGCCGCTAACACAGCCGTGAATTTGCGAAGCCTAGGAACTCAGGTTAGCTTACTGTCGGTGATTGGCAACGATGAAGAAGGGAGACTGTTACAACGCGCCTTGTTAGATTATCAAATTGATATTGATCCAATGCTTGTAGCCAGAGATCGAACAACGCTGACAAAACAGCGCGTCATGAATGAAGAAAGACTACTGCTTAGATTTGATCAAGGAACGACTAACAACATTACGGCTAGTCTTGAACACGAAATCATTCGCTATCTGACGCATCATTTTTATGATTATGATGCTGTGATTGTTTCTGATTACGGATACGGGATTTTAACATCAGGCGTGATTGATGCGATCGCTACTCTGCGGAATGTAGAACCTACGTCGCCGCACTTTCAGCGCTCTAAAACGCTGTCTAAAACCACGCTGTCTAAAACTTTAGTTGTAGATGCCAAAGCACTAGAACACTATAAAACGCTCAACGTCACTGCTGTTAAGCCTAACTACGAGCAAGTTACACAACTTCTACCTCAAACTAGCTCAGAACGGGACTTATCGCGAGTCGATTGGATTATTGCCCAAACCGCACAAATTCTAGCGGCAACCGGGGCGCAGATGGTTGCCGTAACGTTAGATCAAGAGGGGGCAGTCATTTTGCAACCTCAAACTTCCCCGCATCGTATTTATGCCAACCCAGTTTGTCCGACTCGCACCATTGGAGCCGGAGACACCTTTACCGCTACTCTTGCGATCGCGCTGGCAGCTGGGGCTTCTCCCACCGATGCTGCCGAACTAGCGGCGGCGGCAGCAGCCCTGGTTGTGAGCAAAATAGGCACTTCTATTTGCACAGCTGAAGAATTGCAGGCTCATCTTTCATCGGCTGTTCACAGCGCCTAGGCGTTTTTGTATTCCGTTCTGTATTCCTTTCGTATTGCATGTGGAACCAAGCTAAGAATCTGCTCTGCATTCGCCTAGACACTATTGGCGATGTGTTGATGACCACTCCCGCCCTTCGCGCCCTCAAAGAATCCGTACCCGGACGTCAAATTACGCTCCTGACCTCTTCTGCGGGAGCCGCGATCGCGCCCCTGATTCCCGAACTCGATCACTTCCTGATTTACGATTCGCCCTGGCTAAAAGCCACTGCCCCTCGCTCCAGTCCTCGTCCTGAATACGAGATGATCGAGTTCTTGCGATCGTTTCACTTCGATGGAGTCGTCATCTTTACGGTCTACAGCCAAAACCCGTTGCCGTCTGCCTTTCTGTGCTATATGGCAGAAATTCCTCTGCGCTTAGCTCACTGCCACGAAAATCCCTATCAACTGCTGAGCGACTGGATTAAAGATCCAGAACCCGATGGCGGAATTCGTCACGAAGTTCAACGGCAGCTTGATTTAGTGGCTCACATTGGCTGTACAACGCAGAATGAACGCCTATCGGTGCAGGTGGAAGAGCGCGATCGCACCGCTATTACTGCTCTCCTCCAACGCCTCACAATTGACAAAGATTCTCCTTGGGCTGTGATTCATCCTGGAGCAACTGCGGCTTCTCGGCGCTACCCACCAGAAAGCTTTGCTGCCGTTGCCGACCGGCTCATCGCGCAGCAAGGATGGTCTGTTGTGTTTACCGGAACCGAGTCAGAGCGCGATTTGGTAGAGCAGATTCAAGCGATGATGAACGCCCCCTCTCATGCTTTGTGCAATCTGACGTTAGGCGAGTTTGCTGCCTTAATCGAAGCGGCTCCAGTCCTCATTTCCAACAATACAGGCCCCGTTCATCTGGCGGCGGCCACTGGAACGCCTATTGTCGATCTGTATGCGCTGACCAATCCTCAACATACCCCGTGGCAGGTTCCAAACCGAGTCTTGTTTCACGATGTTCCTTGCAAATACTGCTACAAAAGCATTTGTCCAGAAGGACATCAAGATTGTCTTCGGCAAGTGACACCCGATCGGGTCGTGCAGGCAACAGGAGAGTTAATAGCGAAATGAGAGATAAGGGAGGACTTTGGGATCTCTTCTGCAACGCTTTGTGAGAAGAGCTACGACCAATGTTGATTAGTCGGCAAACTCTGACAATTTTCACTAAGGTGAAGTCTAGATTCCTTGCAGAGCGTTACCAAAAGCGTTCTCTAACTCTTTCTTGCCCTATGTCTTTGGCCTTTCTTCCTCTCTCTTTCGATAATTCCTGATTACATCCTACGGCAGATTGGATCTGAGAAATCAACTTGATATTCTTTGAGTGTTGAATCAATTTTTTTAGGAGAACGAAATATGTTGAATCTAATCGCTTGGGCTATCTTAGGATTGATTGCAGGTGCGATCGCGAAAGCAATCTATCCAGGTTCACAAGGTGGCGGCATCGTTGCGACAATGATTCTCGGTATTGTTGGTGCATTTATCGGAGGTGCCCTGTTCAACCTGCTCTCGACGGGGACGCTGTCTTTCGCTGCAACAGGTCTGAGCATTGGCGGTATTTTCGTTGCTGTAATCGGTGCGATTATTGCAATCTTCTTGTGGGGCTTGCTCACCCGCCGCGCCGCATAAGCTCGTAATACTTAAGTTTATTTGCTACAAGATTGCTTTAGGGGTTTTAGCGTCTTAAAAAAAATCAGGGTTCTCTTCAGCACGACGGTTGGAGAGAACCCTTTAGTTTTATCAGGGTACACAAGCTGAAATTTATCTCTTTGCTGCTTCAAGCAGTCCTCGGTTCGTTTAAAGCAGTACTCTATCCACCCTTACCCTCGTGTTCCACAACCTGCTGTGCTCCACTGTAAGACGGGTAATATCGCTTTTCTAAAACCGTCCTCCTCGCCCTTCTTCCTTGGGTTTCGCCTTGTTCACCCGGAGTTGTCTACCCATCCACTCTGCTCCATCAAGTTCACTAATTGCCGTATCTTCGTGAGCGTCCTCTGCCATCTCGACAAACGCAAAACCGCGCATCCGGCCCGTTTCACGGTCTGTGGGCAGAACGACCCGCTTTACGGAGCCGTACTCTGCAAACACAGATCTCAAGTCTCCATCTGTCGCTTGGTAAGACAAGTTTCCAACGTATATCGTCATGAGAAGGGTCATCCGAACAAAGAGCAAAACAGATTCTTGAGCGCTCTATCGCTAAATTGCAATCGCTTCGCAGTAGAAGCAAGGCGGTTAGACCGACTCAGAATCTAGTCTAAATATTGCCCTTAGTTGCAAAATTAATTTTGTCACTAGCAACACATTTACTTAGTAAAGTTGCAGATCTGTGGGGCAAAGTTTCTTGATCCCCAAGTTCAACCGCAATCGCTAAATTCGATTTTGCTGTATTCCATTTTTGCGTTTCGCTTAGTCTCTACCGCCTCTATCATTCCTACCGTTCTCAATCATCTCTCAAGGATATATAAGTAAATTTAATAGATATTTTTACCTAATTTAGGTGAGTGATTCGCTAGATTCGGCATACGGGATGAGTAAATTTGCCTTAAGATTGTCGTAATGATTTAAGCGGTTAGATCAAAACTCGCTGACCATACCCAACCAGGAGGACTATTTATGGCGCTCGTACCAATGCGGCTGCTGTTGGATCATGCGGCTGAACACGGCTACGGCATCCCGGCATTCAACGTCAACAACATGGAGCAGATCCAAGCGATCATGCAGGCTGCCCATGAAACTGACAGCCCTGTAATTTTGCAAGCTTCTCGTGGCGCTCGTTCCTACGCTGGCGAAAACTTCCTGCGTCACCTGATCTTGGCGGCAGTCGAGACTTATCCTCACATTCCGATTACCATGCACCAAGATCATGGTAACGAGCCTGCCACCTGTTACTCGGCGATCAAGAATGGCTTCACGAGCGTCATGATGGATGGTTCACTTGAAGCCGATGCAAAATCTCCTGCTAGCTATGAGTACAACGTGGCAGTCACCCGTGAAGTGGTGAAAGTGGCTCACGCGATCGGAGCATCGGTCGAAGGTGAACTGGGCTGTTTGGGTTCGCTCGAAACGGGCATGGGTGAAGCAGAAGACGGTCATGGCTTCGAGGGTAAGCTAGATCATTCTCAACTGTTGACCGACCCAGATCAAGCGGTTGACTTTGTTGAGCAGACTCAGGTAGATGCGTTGGCAGTTGCGATTGGGACGAGCCACGGAGCTTACAAATTCACCCGCAAGCCGACAGGTGAAATCCTAGCAATCAGCCGAATTGCAGAAATTAACAAGCGCTTGCCCAACACTCATTTGGTGATGCATGGTTCTTCGTCTGTACCGGAAGATCTGTTGGCGTTAATCAACCAGCACGGTGGCGCAATTCCTGAAACCTATGGTGTACCTGTTGAAGAGATTCAGAAGGGCATTAAAAACGGGGTGCGCAAGGTGAACATCGACACCGACAACCGTTTGGCAATTACGGCTGCTGTTCGTGAAGCACTCGAAGCTAATCCGAAGGAATTTGACCCCCGCCACTTCCTGAAGCCGTCGATTAAGTACATGCAGAAAGTGTGTGCCGATCGCTATAAGGAGTTCTGGACGGCAGGCAATGCAAGCAAGATTAAGCAAGCCTCGGTTGAAGTTTATGCAGCAATGTATAAGAAAGGCGAACTCGATCAAGTCGCTAAGAAGACCGCTAGTGTCTAATCGCTAGGTTTAATTGAGAAACTGGGTAGCCGAAAAGCTGCCCAGTTTTTTATTGAGCCAGTTTCTCATTAAGTTAAGCGGTTATGGTCTTTTAGAGGCAATCAATCCTTTGCTTAAGAGGGGTTCCTATTCTCCAGTGACACAATTTGGGTAATGCACTTAATTTTCGTTCTCAGGGTTGATTCATGCGATCGCGCCACCCTGCCACAATGCTGAAATATGGTTCCAACCTATACAATTTTCATATTTTTTCTAAAGGCTTAAAAGTAATGATCAAATCCTGGATGGTGATTGGCGCAGTCACACTCTTAGTCGCACTAGGAAGCAATATTCTCAGACCGCAGGATGTGAAGTGGTTTAATCGATTGCAGCGTCCGCGTTGGCTTACCTTTGAGAAGCTGATTCCAGTGATTTGGATGATTATTTTTATTTGTGGCGCTTGGTCTGCCTACATTGTATGGGAAGAAACGCAAGACTGGCAGTTGATGATTTTTTACCTCGTGCTAGAAGTTGCGATCGTGGCCTACTCCCCCACATTATTTTGGTCTCATAGTCTCAAACTGGGAACATTCATTGGCGGGTTAGGCTTTGTCATTGGGTTACTGTTGACTGCGCGAGTCTATCCAATTTCTGGATGGGCTGCGCTGTTGCTCGTTCCCTTCTTGTTGTGGAGTCCGATCGGCACGTATACAACTTGGGCAATTTATAAACTCAATCCCGAATATCCCTAGAATCCGCTAGTTCTGCCCTGCCTGCTAGGATAGTGGGGTTGAAATAAGGGAACACCTATGACTCGCGCAATCATGGAAACCGACAAGGGTACGATCCACTTGGATCTGTTTGATCAAGACGCGCCCAACACGGTGAAGAATTTTGTGGATTTATCCACTAAAGGTTACTACGATGGATTGGCATTTCATCGGGTCATTCCTAACTTTATGGTGCAAGGCGGTTGCCCAAACACGCGGGAAGGCGCAAAAGGAAGACCGGGAACGGGCGGTCCGGGATACCAAATCAAGTGTGAAATTAACCCGAACAAGCACAAGGCGGGGTCGCTATCAATGGCTCACGCAGGACGCGATACGGGCGGTAGCCAGTTCTTTATTTGCCATTCGCCTCAGCCCCATTTGGATGGAATGCATACTGTGTTTGGTCAGACCAACGACATGGATGTCGTGAATGCGATTCGGCAAGACGATCGGATTTTGTCTGTGAAGATCGAAGAGTAGAGACGGAGGCTGAGGGAGGTCTTCATCCCTACCTCCCCGCCTTCCCATATTTGGCACTAGCCCTTCCACCTTCTTGCACGGTCAGCCAAGCCCAAATCTGATCGCCGTAAGAAAAGTGCCACCACTCATTCCAATGACGCTTAAAGCCTGATTTAACCATGACATCGCAAAGAAGCTGACGATGCTGATGATAGGTTTTCTCTAATAAGTTAGTGCTTTCTGCAAAATGGTTGGGGAACGATCGCGGCGACAGTTCATCGATCGGCGAACCCATATCAATCTCGTTTCCCTCAGCATTCATCAAAGTGATATCGATGGCGGCTCCTGTACTGTGGGGCGGAGGCATCCTTGGGTCCACATTTGGCATGGCCCAAAATTGATAGACCTGTTGCAGAATTTCTTCTCGCTGCGCTTCTGTTAAAGCTTTTGGGTTTAATCCATGCGCTCGCGCCACTCCGACAAACGTGTAGTCCACCATAAATTGCTGCACAGCAACCGGACGATAGGCATCAAAAATCTGAATCTTCCAACCGGGATGAGACTGTTGCAATAGTTTATGGGCAGTCAGCAAGCGATCGCAAACGCCTTGCCGGACGTAAAACGGCGATTTCTTCCCGTAGGGTGCGCCTAGCTTGGCGTAAGGATGGGGGGTAACGAAGGCAAATTCGTCAGGAATTTGAACGAGGGGTTCGTGACACTCGGCGATCGCGACGGATTGATAAGGCTTCATGCCAGTAGACGATAAACATAGCAGAAACCTTATCATCCCTGCGACTCAATCTCCTCCGGGAATCCCAGCAAGTTGCCATTGTCCGTTCAGTTTGGCAAAGATAACTCGATACTCTAACGGCTGGTGGGCATACTGACTCGATACAAACCCCGGCTTTCCATTGGGTAGAAGAATTGGCATCCAGCTTTTGATCGGGTCGTATCCTTCCTTAGGGTTGCTGTACCGCTGTTCAAACGTTTTTCGATCAAGCTTGACGACTTCGTTCGAGAGTCTTGCAACGATCGCGCTAATGGCACTCGGTTGCGCTCTGACGTTGACATTCTCACCCTCAATAATCACTTTATCGAGGAGATGCCCAACACCTTGAGTGCCTTTTGGCGGTGGATACTGTTTCTCAAGTTCGCCCGCCGCATTCGAGCAAACAAAGCCATCTGCATCTTGTTCAGATTTCACGTTTGTGAGCGAACATGGGCCTGATATTGCTTTTTCAAGAATGCTCCAGAGCGGTGCGGCAGGACCCTCTGATTTCAAATATTCTGCTAGGGGTATGGGTCTACCAAATCCGAGGGAGATCTCTCCCTTCGGAACAACACTTTTGAGAAATTCCAGGTCGCGACGCTTGATTGCTGCCCGTGCGCGATCGCGAAACGGAGCAAAGGAGGTGTTCTTCACCTCGTCTCGAAATACGAGTCGCTGATGCGGAAAATCATCCAATGGCGACGGGGCGGGTGTCGGAGCAGGAGATGTCACAACAGGCGGCTCGGGCAGTGGGGTCGTCGTCGGAGACGGTTGAGACGGGGGAGAAACGACAAGGGACGGGGCGGAACGGTTTGATGTGGCAGCAATTCCAATCCCAATTCCGCCTGCGCAAATCGCGGCAAGCGCAACAATCAAAGGAGCTTTCTGCATAACACAAGGAACGGTGACGATTTCTACTGATTTCTACAGTTCTCCTACTGCCCCTTACGGAACCCCATATAGCGCTCTAGTCTTTAGGCGGAACCGGATCATAACCAACCGACGACGAGAACGGATGACAGCGACAAATGCGCCTCGTTGCCAACCAACTGCCCTTAAGCGCGCCATGAGTGGCGATCGCGTCAATGGCATATTGTGAACACGTCGGCTGAAATCGGCACGTTGGCATCAGCAGAGGCGAAATGAAACCGCGATAGCCGCGAATGAGTCCAATCAGTAAAAGTTTCATACCTTATATTTTAGGAAATATTTGAAACTAACAACTGGAAGACCTATACTAGTAAAGTTGTCAAAATCTTCTTTCGAGTACGAGGAAAGTTCATGTCGCGATATCGAGGTCCGCGTTTACGAATTGCGCGTCGTTTGGGAGATCTGCCTGGTCTCACTCGCAAAACCCCCAGACGGGCATATCCCCCCGGACAACACGGGCAAAACCGCAAAAAACGGTCTGAATATGCAGTTCGTTTGGATGAGAAGCAGAAGCTTCGCTTTAATTATGGGGTGACTGAGCGCCAATTGCTTCGCTATGTGCGGAAAGCGCGTCGGGCAGCTGGTTCTACCGGACAGGTCTTGTTGCAACTGCTAGAGATGCGGTTAGACAACACTGTTTTTCGGATGGGCATGGCGGCAACGATTCCGGGCGCTCGGCAGTTGGTGAATCACGGACACGTTACGGTGAATGGTCGCGTGGTGGACATTGGCAGCTATCAATGCCGTGCAGGAGATGTAATTGGGGTGCGCGATCGCGATCGCTCCAGAAAGCTAGTGGAAGCGAATCTTCAGTATCCCGGTTTGGCGAACTTGCCGAGCCATTTAGAGTTTGATAAGAATAAGCTAACCGGAAAGGTTAACAATGTCATCGATCGGGAGTGGGTAGCCCTCCAGATCAACGAACTGCTGGTGGTGGAGTACTACTCGCGTCAGGCGTAGATTCACCTGTTCGATATGACCGCGGCACTCGAATATTTGTTGAAGCCCTTTCGTCCGTCAGCGAGAGGGCTTTTTTGATTGGCGTAACTATTAACTACAGTGTGGTAGACGTGTCCCTACAGGATGGTAATTACCCTAGCGTTTCCAAAATTAAATGCTCTAAAGAGAGCGGTTCATCCCCAAATTTTCTTTCAATATAGGTAGCGTACCAGTGGTTGAGTGACCACTTGGCAGATTCAACATCGGCTCTGGTTTGGGCAGCGCTCCGGGCAGCGTCTAGCGTTGGGTAGACCTGACGATCGCTTACGGCCAACCGATTTCCGGGTAGCCAGCACTGAAACGAGAATCCATTAGATTCCGCCACAAGTTCAATGAGCCAACCGTGGTAAACCTCGTTCATTTGCCTGAAACACTCGACCTGAACTATTTGTTCCGTTTAATCCGTTAAGACGATCTGAGCGATCGTCGCACCCTTCCACTGATCCAATCCACCAAAAACGTTAATGCCAGAAACGCGCCCAAGGTCACGATTAAAGATTGATAGTCAAAGCTACTGAGCTGTTCGGTGAGCAATCGTCCTAATCCACCCGCGCCCACTAAACCCACAATTACCGTTTCGCGCATACAGACTTCCCACCGATATAGAGTATAGGCAAGAAACCGAGGCATCGTTGCCGGCAACACACCATATAGAAACACCAGAGAATCAGGCGTTCCTCCAGCGCTGAGAGCTTTAAGCGGTGGTTGCTCTAGGTTCTCAGTCACTTCTGCAAATAGCCTGCCCAAAATTCCAAGATTGTGTAACCCCAGCCCGATCGCACCCGGCAAAATTCCTGGAAACAAAATATATAAGACGACAAGCGACCAGATTGGAGCAGGAATCGCACGGCAGAGCAGCAACATAATTCTAGCAACTGCCAGTAGAACCGGAGGGAATAGATTTGCCTTGCCTCGTCGGTTTAGCAAGCCGCCGGGGAGAAAAATTTGGGCAGCGGGAAAGGCGAGCAATAGCCCACCACTTGCCGCGATCGCGATCGCCAGAACTGACATTGCTACCGTCTCTACCGACAGTGGAATCAATTCAGCCATCCCTGTGAAATTGGGCGGCAACGAGGTTTGAACAATTTGATTCAGCAGTTGCTGCGATCGCGGCGAGCCAATCTTACTCAAGTCAGGCTGGATGTACCAAAAACTGAGCGCTACTCCGGCGATCGCAATTGGAAATAAACTAAAAATCCGACGATTGGGAATGTTGCGTTTTGTTGGGCGATGTGAATTTAAGTCAATTCGACTGGCACATCCCAATTGATGACGGAGTGTTGCACTAGCAATATCAACACCTCCATTCAAAATTAATAGCGCATAGAAAAATGTCCATAGCTGCTCATAGCGCAGTGATTGTAAACTTAAAAGAATTTCGTAGCCTAATCCGCCAGCGCCAATGATGCCAAGTACAGCAGCAGAACGAATCGAGCACTCAAATCGATAGAATGAGTAGGACAAAAGATTTAGAAACGCTTGTGGCAATAGCGTATAGAAAAAAGCGGTAATTGGAGCAACCCCGCTATTGATTAAGGTTAATAGCGGTTGTCTGGGGGTTTCATCTAAAATCTCTGAAAATACTTTTGCGGTAATCGCTCCAAATGGAATTGCGATCGCAGCGACAGCAACTAAGGGATCGAGTCCCCAAATGTTGAGAAAAAACAATCCCCAAATCAATTCATGAATGGCACGGGGAAACGCAAGTATGGCTCGAACGCTGTGAAAGCCAAAGTATCTCAATCGCTTGGCTCGCAGTACCTCTAGCCACCATACTTCTGAGCAGAATACGCCTGCGATCGCGCCAATGGTCACGCTCAAAAAAGTTCCGCAGACGGCGTAAGCCAAGGTTACAAGGGATGCTTGAAGGGTTGTTGCTAACAAATCGTAGCTCAAGTCTGGGTGAACGCTGGCGGCAACAAATCGCCACAGCAACGGAAATCCGTTAAGGTTCACAACAGTTTGTTGAAACAGTCCTGCTTGCCAAAGAGATAGCGCGATCGCGACCAGTCCAATCATGCCCCATTGGAGCGACGGACTAATGAAGCGGAATGCAGGTCTAGACATAGCTCAGAGACGATATAAATCAGCAATCATTTCGCTCGATACAGCCGTAGTGGGCGCATCGAACAAGATACGACCCCGACGCAGCCCAATCATGCGATCGCAGTAGCGCAATGCAATGTCAACGTCGTGCAAACTCACGATCAGCGTTTGTGATGATTGGCAGTTGCATAAAATCTCCATCACTTCGCGGCTAAGTTCTCGATCGAGACTCGAAATGGGTTCATCGGCGAGGATCACCATTGGATTTTGAACGAGGACTCGTGCGATCGCGACTCGCTGCTGCTGTCCGCCAGAGAGTCGATCGGTGCGATCGTACAGCTTTTCTGGAATTCCGACTTGAGCCAAGGCTTGGGTGGCGGTTGCCACATCGAGCGGCACGATAAGGGAGATCAGCGCTTTCAAAAACGACCAACGCCCTAGCTGACCTGCATTGACGTTATGAATCACTCGCAGACTATCAACCAAATGTAGCTGCTGATAAATCGTTCCGATTTGGCGTTGAATTTGGCGATGCTGCTTCGGTTTGAGTTGATGTAGTTTTTGTCCAAATGCTTGTATTTCTCCCCGCGTTGGCTCTAGCGTTCCATTCAACAATCGAATCAGCGTACTCTTTCCTGCTCCACTCGATCCGACAAGTGCCACCCGCTCACCTGCCGCAATATGCAGCGAGATATCAGTTAGCGCTGTAAACTGTCCAAATTGAAGCGTGGCGCGATCGACAGAAATAATGGGATCAGATGACATACGGGCTATAGGTGTAGGGGCGCTCCCTCGTCCTGCCATCGTTTTTGGCGATGGATAGGGTGGCAGATGTCACGGATGTAGTGAGTAATAGATTGGTTCATCCGCTACAAATCTGTTGCTAGCTTGCTGATTGCAACAGGGACTTAATTTAATAGTGACTTATTTAATTTTGCCAATCTCCCGCCCAACCTGCTCGATTCGAGCGTAATTCTCATTCTTCGTCGGCACAAATTTCGTCGCGCCAAATAGCTCCAAAATCTCTTTTTGCTCCGGCACGTTTGGATCGAGCTTCATCAAAGCCGCCTGTACTTTCTGAGGAAAATCATCTCCAAAGCGCTGCTTCACACTCGGATTAATCACCCAATGGTAATCGTAATACTCGGGCGATCGCCAAATCACGTCAATCTTACTGCGATCGATTTTGCCTTCCTGCAAGCGTTTTTGCCAGACCTGCTCATTCAACACCCCGGCATCGTAGGTTCCGGCTGTCACAAGCGCGATCGTCGCATCATGGTTTTGAGAGAATCCCGATTGTCCCTTGAAATCCTCTAGCTTTACGCCTGCCTGCTGTAAGAAATATTGCGGCATCAGTCGTCCCGACGTTGAAGACTCACTGCCAAACGTGAAGGAATGCCCTTTTAGTGCGGTTAATTCTTTCACATCGTTGATTGGCCCAATGCCGCTATTTTTATTGGCGATAAAAACACTGTGAAATTTAGCATCAATGTCTCGCTGTGCCAGTGCTTCTGCTCCAGGAACTTGCAACCGGGCTTGCACTCCCGTTAGGCCACCAAACCAAACCATGTCCAAGTCACCCACTTTGAATGCAGTGACGGCGGCGGTATAGTCCGTGACAGGCTTATAGCTTACGGGAATCTTTAATTCTGCTTCTAAATACTGAGAGAGCTTGCCATAGAGCCGTTGGAGTTTTTCTGCATCTTGGTCTGGGATTGCGCCTGTTACAAATGTCTTAGTTTGCGCAGCAGAATTCGCTGATGAGTTAGGCGAAGAATTATTGGAACATGCTGCCAACGGTAAAAGTGACAGAGAGAGAAATCCAGAAACCAATAGTCTTTTCATCAATTGCAACACACTTATTTCTAAATTTGGAAAATACCATATCGCATCAGCAACTCAGTAGATTTAGATCGGTTGATTTAATCCAATACCGACCCTTGATTCAACTCACAATCAATCGTTCTAAAATATTAGTCTCCCATATCGCGATCATCAAATGACTACCCAAGACATGCTGGAGGTCGAACAATTTCTACAAGGGTTTGAATTGTTCGGAGTCAATTTAGGGCTGGAAGCCAGTCTGACGCTTCTTGCCGCGTTAAATAATCCGCAGCATCGTGTGCCCATTATTCATGTTGCAGGCAGCAATGGCAAAGGGTCTGTTTGCGCTTATCTTTCCTCTGTTTTAACAGAAGCAGGCTACAAAGTTGGGCGGTATACCTCGCCTCATCTAATTCATTGGTGCGAACGAATTTGCATTAACGGACAGCCCATTGCGCCTGATGATCTCTACCGTGTGTTGCTGAAGGTAAAATCTGCGATTCATCCCGAACAGCCTTCT
The DNA here is from genome assembly GCF_059505265.1 of Myxacorys chilensis. Taxonomy (NCBI): domain Bacteria; kingdom Bacillati; phylum Cyanobacteriota; class Cyanophyceae; order Leptolyngbyales; family Leptolyngbyaceae; genus Myxacorys; species Myxacorys chilensis. The sequence goes on from NZ_JCACKG010000191.1 coordinate 86,492, forward strand.
CCTACTCAGTTTGAAGTAATCACAGCAGCAATGTGGCTCTATTTTGCTGATCAGGAGGTTGACGTTGCGATCGTAGAAGTGGGCTTGGGCGGACGGCTCGATGCCA
>NZ_JCACKG010000192.1:0-3584 GCF_059505265.1 Myxacorys chilensis
AATCTCATGTCAATCGAATTTTGAATAAGTTAGATGTCAGCGATCGCACCCAAGCTGTGATTGTTGCCGTTAAGCGCGGCATTGTCAGTTTGTAGGATGTACTTTCGATCAAATTCGGATTCTAACTTAAGTTAGAGCCAGTCTTCTACTTTGCGATCGCATAGTTACTCTATCAATTTGCACTGTAAAAAATTTAACTTGCTATAGGCGACAGCTTGAAGGCGACCACCTATATTGAATTTATGCAAACAGTCATGCAAATGGATCGAGCAAGTAAATTGCACGGTTCCATGCTTGATACAAATGTAAAAAGATGAGCGACGATCGTAGCCACAGTTCTTTACTTGTACCACCTTCAACTCAAGATTGGATTCAAGGTATTCTGAGTGCCAAGGTCGTGCTGGTGATGTACGGAGACTATCAATGCCCTAGAAGTGCGGACGTTTACAAGCTGATTAAAGCGATCAAACGAGAGCTTAGTGCTGCTTTTGGAGAAGATTATTTATGCTTCATCTTCCGTCATTTTCCACAAACACAGATTTATCCCCATGCTCAACGGGCAGCCCAAGCCGCCGAAGCTGCCGCCGCCCAAGGAAAGTTTTGGTTAATGAGCGATACTTTATTTGACCATCAACAAAGGTTGGAGAACGGTTATCTTGTCGAGTACGCCAATGATTTAGGGCTTGACATTCCTCAATTTCTCAAAGAGTTGTCTAAACAAGTGCATGTCGATCGCATCAACGAAGATATTGAAGGCGGAATGCAGAGTGGAGTGACGACTGCCCCAGCCCTGTTTATCAATGGAATTCGGTATACCGAGCGCTGGAACACGACGGAGTTGATGGCTGCCATGATTGCTGCGAGTCATTAAGTTCCCCGATCTTTGCTCTCAATTCACATCTGACTTGTCTGTAAGTGCTATAAGCTATCAAATTTTGATAGCTAGATCTTGCCTGTTTCACTGAACAAAATTACCGCTTTTTGAACCATGTCAACAACTGAATTCCTGCGTATTGATTTAGTGAATTACAAATCAGTATTTCATTGAGGATAATTCTATGACGCATTTACTAGTACAAGGCAAGAATGATTCTGGGTATGAAGGTACACCTCAGACTGATTCTCTTCGCGACTCTTCAGTTAATCATGCCCTGATTGCGATCGCGCAAGAAGTCACTGAGTTGCTGAGACAAGTTTACCCGATACAAACTGACGAAATTGAAACAGGAGAAACAGAATGATACTGCAAGATAAAGTGGCGTTAGTCACCGGAGGCACATCGGGAATCGGTAGAGCAACAGCGATCGCTTTCGGGGCTGCTGGAGCAAAGGTAGTATTCTCCGGTAGACGCGACGCAGAAGGAGAAAAGACTGCCAAACTGATTAGCGAAACAGGTGCCGAATGCTTATACGTTCATTCAGATGCCTCGAATGAGGAAGACATCAAAGCATTAGTGCAAAAGACGGTTGCAACCTACGGGCAACTCGACTGTGCCTTCAATAATGCAGGCACTGACGGCTCTTTTAAGCCTCTGCATGAACAATCAATTGAAGATTTTGACAACCTGATGGCAATCAATGTTCGGGGACTGTTTTTGTGCATGAAGTACGAAATTCAGCAAATGCTGTCTCAAAGATCTGGTGTGATCGTGAACAATTCGTCAGCGAGTGGTCTCGTTGCGTTTCCGGAGACTTCTCCTTACGTTGCCAGCAAACATGCAGTAATGGGGCTGACGCGAGCGGCGGCGCTGGACTATGCCAAGCAAGGCATCCGGGTTAATGCGGTGAATCCTGGAGGCACTGCAACTGAACTACTCGATCACGCCTTTGGGCAACTGGGTATCACAGCGGATGATTTAGGCCCTTTGATTCCAATGGGTCGGATCGGTCAGGCAGCAGAAGTTGCTCAAGCGGTGGTGTTTCTCTGCTCCGATGCTGCCAGCTACATCACTGGGCAACCCTTAGTGATCGATGGTGGATATACAGCAAGGTGATTGAAACAGTTCTATCTAGAACATGAAACTATAGCCCTCTACACACAAGGATATGGCGATGCGTAGACTCGTGAGTTCACTAGATGCCGTTGGCAACCTCACCTTTCAAGACACTGAAGTTCCTACTCCGAAGGCTAACGAGTGCTTGATTCGCGTCAAGGCATTTTCGATGAATCGGGGCGAACTTAAGCGATCGCAAAATGATCCACTGGACACTCCGATTGGCTGGGATGTCGTTGGCGTTGTTGAACAAACAGCGCAAGACGGCAGTGGTCCACCCACAGGGACAGAAATCGTTGCCCTCTCCATCCGCTCGGAGGGCTGGGCAGAATATGTAGCAATTCCGACTCGCTTTCTGGCTATTATTCCCCAGAGCGTATCACATACCGATGCCGCCACACTGCCCGTCGCAGGGTTAACAGCACTGTATGCAGTGGAAAAGGGATCTCGTTTACCAGGAAGTCGAGTGCTGATCACAGGGGCAACAGGGGGAGTGGGACTCTTCGCCATGCAGCTTGCTCAGATGATGGGAGCCAGCGTCGTTGCCCAAATTCGTCAGCCAGCGCAAGAAGCATTTGTGCGAGATTACGGCGCAGATGAAGTGGTGCTAACCGAAACCGGGCAAGAAGCCAAGCAGTTCGCGCCTTATCGACTGATTGTCGATGGAGTAGGAGGTGAATTGGTCGGGACGCTAACTGCGTTTTTGGCTCAAGGAGGCACCTGCGTTTGTTATGGCAGTAGCAGCGGCAACGAGATGAAGCTGTCCCTACCAGACTTCTATTTCGAGAATGGAGGACAGCGCACGCTTTACGGGTTCACGCTGTACACCGAAGTAGAGCTGGAAAGTGCTAGTTCTGGGCTGGCTCGTCTGCTGAGGTTAGTTGAGCAGGGACGGCTCAAAACGCACATCGATCGAGCAGTTTCATGGCGTGAAGCAGGCGTAACAGCGGCTGATTTGATCGGGCGCAGATTTTCAGGTAAGGCTGTGCTGCATGTGGACTAATTGTTGTTCATCGGCTGAGTTATGTCAGCCACACAGGAATAGATTATCGCTGAGCTTTATTTGCAAAAAATGAAACGATTTACCTTGTTTACTTTCCTGTATCTCGCGCTGGGAGTTTGTCTGACAGCGATCGCGCTTGGATACCCAAACCTGCCTTCGAGTCTTCAAACTAGCCTGTTCGTCAGTGCAGGATTATCTTACCTTGTTTGTCTCCTCAGCACCTTCCCTTTTTGGCTGGAGACGGCGATCCGCTTCTATCGCAGACGGAATTCAGCGGTCATTCTACCCTGGTTGTTAACTGGATTCATTATTATTTGGATGATTTGGGAGGTTCAGAGTCAGAACTGGACGATGGAAGCCATTTTACAAGCGCTTTCGTGGCTATTAGTTGTTTTACTGCAAGCAGAACTCATTGTGATTACACGGCAAGTGAATTCTGAACATTAGTGTCTAAATTGGATGCTGCCGAAACAAACTTGCGATTCACCCTAAGAATCTGGAGGAAGCCAAGCATTGAAACTTAGTACGCTTTTGATCAATGCAACGAAATTAATGCTAGGAGAAGCACAATGATACTTCAAGATAAAG
>NZ_JCACKG010000193.1:0-3560 GCF_059505265.1 Myxacorys chilensis
GCCCTGAAGTCGCCCGGCTAGGCCAAATTCTCGCCAAGCCCACCTCCCAGCTGGTGCTTCTTGTCGTGCCGGCGCCGGGTTGGGCCGCTCCTGTCGCTGCCGAACTCAACCGCAGGTTTACAAACGCCCGAGCGAAAGCATTTCTCGACCCTAAGAAGGACGGCAACAGCGGCCCTGCGACTGATATGATCGAGCGCCTAGAGAAGGGCAGGCACCTCGTCCTCGTCACACATGATGCCCACGGAGTACTCCCAGCGTTTCTTCTGGCAGCGGTCGACGAAAGCCTAACCGTTGGAGCACTCGACGCGAAGTTCATCCAGCAGGCAATCCGCAAACTCACGGGCAGGGCGGTGCCCAAGGTTAATGAACAAAACGTCGGTGACCTGGATTTCAGCTCCTTGCTCTGCGCCCTTCGGCCCGGAAGCACACCTGCGGAGTGCGTCCGACGTCTGGCGCGCCTCACAGAACGGTCCCGTCAGCCAATAAGCGGTCATGGGGTGCCCCGGCTGGAAGATCTCCCGCTGGGAGCTGAGGTTGCGAGTTGGTCCTTCTCGCTTCTGGATCAATTGCGCCGGGTCGACGCGCGGGTGCTCGCCCCTTCCGAATTGAGCTACGCAATTTTATTTGGACCGCCGGGTACCGGCAAGACGCTCCTGGTGTCTGCGCTGGCTCGCTCCGCCAATTGGCGCCTTGTCCAGACTTCTGTAGGATCCTGGTTTTCGGAAAGTGACGGCTACCTTGGTGGGGTAAGCAAGCGCATCACCGGGTTCTTTGATGATCTCCTCGGCGCAACAAGCTCGATCGGCTTCATCGACGAAGTGGAGGCCATTCCAAACCGCATGGCACTCGGGCCAAAAGACCGCGAGTATTGGACCCCGGTCGTAACGTTGCTCCTCCTGCAGATCGACAGGTTGCGCCGATCCGGCAGGCCCGTGCTTCTCCTTTCCGCCACAAATTTTCTCGAGCGCCTGGATCCTGCCATCACTCGATCAGGGAGGTTGGAGAGACATGTACCGGTGCTTCCACCACGCAGCCTGGAAGAAGTTTCCGCAGTCTTGAAGCATCACCTCGGCGGTGCGCTCGATACTAGCACCATCAAGGCTGTTGCTCGACTGTCCAAGGGAAAGACTCCTGCCGACATTGAAGCTCTGGTTCGGACCGCGCGCTCTGCGGCTGCCGCTGCAGGTCGTTCCTTGGAGGCCAGCGACCTCATGAGCGTACTGGTCCCTAGTGACCCGCGGGACCCCGTAGAGCTCCGGGCCACAGCGCTGCACGAAGCTGGGCATGCTGTTGTAGCCTTGGCGATGAGCCATGAAATAGAGGGCGCGTCAATCATAGCTGAAGGAAAGACGGGCGGGTCGGTGAAAGGATTGCTTCCAAGCAGGTTTCCCAATCGGCAAGAACTTGAGGCCATCACCACAGTCTTGCTGGGGGGGCGCGCCGCCGATGTAATCTTTGGCAAGGGGGCACATGCGGGTGCCGAACATGATCTCGAGATGGCTACCGATATGTTGCGCAAGGGGATCGAGGAAATGGGACTTTACGGGCGACTGACCAGCGGTACTTCCCTGATTGCAAGGCGGGAGGTGGACGAACAGATCGAAGAAGCGCTTCAACGGCTGTTCAAGTGGGCCATGCTCATCGTGCGGCAGGAATCCGAAGCCGTGAAGGTGATCGCCGATGCTCTCCTTTTGCATCGAGTGCTTGATGGCGCCGACCTCCTTCGGATATTTGCATCACATCGCTCCGGTCATAGCCTGCCTCCTGTTGAGATTGAAGCCGCCGGCGGCGAATGATCTCGGGAGTTTCAGTATTTCACATGCAGGTTGCTCAAAGCGAAGCAGAGCCGAGCGGATCATCAGGTGACGCAAACTGGCATCCAGCAACCCGGCCACCGGGCTTTGTGTCACAGCGCTCCGCCATCGAGTGGGTCGTGGACCTTACCTGGCCCCGCTTTGATCTTTCTGGGTCTGGCCGCCGAGGACCACCGTACAGCAACGTCTAACGACACGCTGCCGTCGGACGTTTAGATGACGTGCCGGCGACCTGCCCACGAGCTAAGTTTTATTCGCATCTGTAAAATGACTATGCCGAACAGTGGGTTACTTCGCACATCAGCCCTGGTGAACCTCAGATGGCAAGACAGGTCCTACTGTATGAAGCGGCCGAAATAGAGGGCCGCTTAACAAGCGAGCGGCTAGCACGAAGGTCACAACAGGGCAGCTAGACTCTAGATAGTCCGGACTAAGTTAGGCCCTGCACCGATCCAATGCTCTCGACCCGGAGCCGTGTACTACAGCCATGCCAGAGATCGCCACCCGCCTGCGTGCGTGGTTGAAGAGAACAGCTAAGGAACGCGAAGGAGTAAAGAGCTAAGGCCTTGTATCTGATTGCTCTCAACACTGCAGTTGGATTGGAAACCCTCCTGTAGGTGGGCCAGTCACCTAACGTGAGCGAAAACCTGCGTTTTGCCAGCTAGCATGCTGGTCACCTATTGCGGCATTGTCCCGGCCGAGCGGCCAGCGCCGGTCGCTTCTAACATAGAACACGATCTCAACGGACGTTCTGAAGCAGGGGCACCTGCACCGGAACTGTAAGCCGGCCACGCCTATATTCACTTTGAGGTAAACACCTCAAAAGGAAACGAGCCGTATCGTTGTCTCGGGAACGATGACCCGACGCAGTTGAGGTCATCAGCGGTACCTCGTCAGGTTACCAACTACGCCCACCATGTCGCGTTTATCTCAACAACGCCTACTGATTGATTGCGTTGGCGGCCGAGGAGACAACCGCTACATTCTTGGGGCTCTCTGAAAAAATGGCAACATTACGCCGCCGTGAGTGTCGCTTGCCGAAGGGAGCGGTCTCGCCCTCCCGGCCGAGAACGCTTTCATGAAGGATGTCGATAACTGAGCATCGCCAAGGCGTGTCGGGTTTCCGAAGCGAGCGGCGACATCCGGGCTGCTGATCATGGTACTGGCCATCGCGACCAGCCTCCTGCCACTCTCGAGGGTGTCTAGCCAGAACTCCATCTCCGCCGTATCTATCTCTTGGCCAATGCCCCGGCGGTAAAGCAGAGCCACCTCGTCGGCCATGAGTGCCTCGGCGACGATTTTAGCGTCGCCGACGGCATAGATTCCGTCTGTGACAGCAGTAAACTCGATGTCATGTGCCTCCACCGAGCCATTCGACAATAGTGATTTCGCTGAAGACAAGGATTAGCGTGTCCGAGCCAGAGCGCCATGCACCTCGTTGCTGCCGGTGCTGTACGAATAACTCGTTTCCGGTGCCGCCGACAAGTTGATCATCGCCGTCGCTGTTCAGTGTGGACAGACGAAGAGCGGCGATGCCTGAAGCGCCCTTTGTTGATCAGGTGCAACTCGTTACCGAGATAGCCCCGACCAGGAGATTCTGGCCGTTGCAGGCTTTAAATCTTGTCATCGCCGGCACCCCCGTTCGCTCGAAGCGAGCCGCGACATCGACTGGATCTTATGTCTGAACTGCAACGGCATGAGCACAGTTGAGCGTGCGCGCTTTGGGAACGCTGCGGGTAAAGGCTC
>NZ_JCACKG010000194.1:0-84156 GCF_059505265.1 Myxacorys chilensis
GTAGATACGCTTAAATCTTTTGTGCTTCTGTCCGAACTAAAGGGGTCACTTCAAGCGTCAATATGAAATACTACTACCTTTAGCTCGTCTTTGGGCTACAGAAGGTAATCCTGAAGATGCGGCAGAAATTTATTTAATTCTCCTGGATATTGCTCCTGAACATTTGTCATTTGAAGACAGAGCTAACATTGCCACACTCTCATCTTTGGGAGGTTTTGGCGATATATCTAATGAGCAGGAGGTTAGTTACTATGAGGAGTGCATTGAGGTAGCAGGTTCAAGAGTTGCTACTCTATCCAATGCTGAGGACATCCTGAAAGAGCGAGCAAAGCTCTGGAGACAAATAAATCAGTTGGACAAATTTATCATTGCTTATGCCGATTGGCTGGATTGGCTAGCTAATCAGCAGCGGATGGATGACCTGGAGCTTGAGTTAGCCCACTTACGTACTATTGCTGCCAATCAACAAATCAACCGTGGACAGCACTTTGAACTTTTGGAAGGGCTTGAACCCTATGGTGCTCTTCTGCCAAAACTACGTTCGAGTCTGGCTAATGAGTACCAAGGAATTGCTATTGACGAAGTCGATAATGCTATACGGCAAGGTCGCTCAGAGGAATCTTTTTTCCAGGACTTAAAACGTGCCCTTTACTGCCTCAGCCCGGATATTGTCCCGCAACTCATTGAATACCAGCAACAAAGCAGAGATGAGGCAACAAAGCTTGGCATCCAAGCTTCCCCCTCTGGCGACAGTCAAGAGACGGTGCTTGATCTTTCATCCCTACGCTTGGCCTTAGTTGGCGGACATGAAGCAACTCGGCGCGAAGTAAGTCGAGAATTAACTTCCACTTATCGAGTGCAAGAAGTAGTTGAAGTAGCCCCCTCTAGCGAGGCATACAATAGCCGCAGTAATGTTCAAAGCAGAATTAATAACTGTAACCTAATTGTTGTTATTACCGGGTACATGGGACACGACCTTAGCAATATTGTCTCTGAGCTCAAGAGGGATAGTGCCCTTGCAGGGCAAGTGCTACCAGTAGCCTGCCGTGGTAAAAGTGGAGTCATTAGAGAGATTCTTCGAACTGTCACATATTACTCCGGCAATAATTGAGAGTGCATTTTTGAAGCTGGAACCCCTGAAAATTCTAGATCTCCTTTTGTAACTTTCACTGCCGATTTAATAGGGATATGTCGGCAAAAGTGATCGTCCTTCTCCCGCCCTTACTCTGATGAGTAACAAAAATTTATAGGCACGATCTCGATTACAACCTCTGAAGTAGAAGCTCTTTCTGGATAAAGGTCATTAACCTATCTTCTTAGTACCCAATACCCACTTTGTGAAAATTTGCGCTCGCAACCTTACTTCACTAAAACAGAGAAAAACCACTTTGTTTCTTGTGTAACTGGATCTCATAGGAGCGCTCGCCCTAGTGTGGCTCCTCGGCCCTCGCAAACTTCATGTCGCATCATCTAGATCTTCTGAGAAGGGAGTGGTATATTTTTACTACTCACACTACAAATATGGCAATCTCCAATGGACGAAAGCCACGTTTCCGGCTTAAATGCCGATTTGCAAGACTTCGATGCGGTTTTGTTAAGTGATCGCGCCTTCGACACAGATCCATCCCAAATCCTGATCGAATCATCAGACCCCCACAAACTGCGCTTTCGCCTCATGCAGTGGTTAGCTGAGTCTCCCAATCGAAAGGTGAAGGCGGAGCGGAAACGGAAGATCGCTCAAACTCTAGAGATATCGCCTCGTCAGGTGGAGCGATTACTGGATCAATACAACGGGGCTCGGTTGGACGAAACCGCAGGGATTGAGCGTGCCGACAAGGGACAACATCGAATTGACATCTATTGGCAGGACTACATCCGGCAAGTTTACGAGCAAAGCCTGAAGGATAAACATCCGCTCAAGGCCGCCGATGTGGTGCGCGAAGTCCAGCGCCACGCCATGATTGATCTGCGGCACTCAGAAGGCGACTGGCCCCACCCAGCCACCGTGTACCGAATTTTGCAGCCCCTGCTCGAACGGCAGAAGCGGCGCAAGACAATCCGCAATCCAGGGTCAGGTTCCTGGCTCACGGTTGAAACACGGGATGGGAAATTGCTGAAAGCGGACTTCAGCAATCAGATTCTCCAGTCTGATCACACGAAGCTAGATATGCGGATCGTCGATCAAGATGGCCAGCTCCTGAACTGGAGACCCTGGCTCACCACGGTGGTTGACACCTTCTCAAGCTGCCTCGTGGGCTACCATCTATGGCACAAGCAGCCCGGAGCGCATGAAGTCGCCCTCACCCTCAGACATGCTGCCTTACCCAAGCAGTATCCAGCAGACTATGAGCTGCAGAAAGCTTGGGATATTTGTGGAGTCCCGCTCCAGTACTTCTTCACTGATGGCGGTAAGGATTTGAGTTCATCGAAGCTGATCAAAGCGATGGGGAAGAAGTTGGGGTTTCAGTGTGAACTGCGAGATCGCCCGATTCAAGGCGGCATCGTCGAGCGACTATTCAAAACAATCAACACCGAAGTTCTCGCTCCTCTTCCGGGCTACATCTCAAAGAAGGAGAATGGAGCCAAACGGGCCGAGAAGGAAGCCTGTCTCACCCTAGAGGACCTCGACAAGATGCTTGCCCGTTACTTCTGCGACGACTACAACCATGCGCCCTATCCCAAAGATCCGCGTGACACGCGCTTTGAGCGCTGGTTTCGAGGCATGGGAAATAAGCTGCCTGACCCGTTGGATGAACGTGAGTTAGATGTTTGCTTGATGAAAGAGGAGCAACGGGTGGTGCAGGCGCATGGGTCGGTTTACTTCGAGACCCTGACGTACCGCTGTGAAGCCCTGCGATCGCGGAGGGGTGAATATGTCACGTTGAGCTACGACCCCGACCATATTTTGACCCTATACATCTACAGCCAAGCGACGGGTGATGAGGCCGGTGAATTTATTGGCTATGCGCATGCGATCAACCTGGACACGCAAGATTTGAGCTTAGATGAGCTGAAGCAACGGAACAAAGGCCGGAGCAAGGCTAAGCGGGAACATTCAAACTATGATGCGCTCCTCGCTCTCGATGCGCGACAAAAGGATGCAGAAAAAGGCAAGCAGGAGCAGAAGGAACGGCAGCGCTCCGAGCAGAAAAAACTGCGAGGCAAAAGCAAACAGAACTCGAAGGTGGTGGAATTACGGCAAGAGCGATCGGGCAAATCTGCTAGGCGTACCGAACCGATGGAACTCTTGCCAGAAAGGGTGGCACCCGACCCGCTGCCGCTGCCCCCTGTACCGCCTCAAACTCTTGAGTTTGCTACTGCCGCGCCTCAACCCGAAGGCCGGCATGAACTGGTGATTCGCAAAAATCAAACGTTGAAGAGGATTTGGTAGGGCATGGCACGATCCCAACTCGCAATGCAGGTTCCGGTAGAAGTTCTGGCTCCTCAGCTCGACTTAACCGAGGTGCTGACCAAAACGGCCGCGATCGAGGAGCTCTTCAAGACGGCCTTTATCCCAACGGATCGCACCTCACAATACTTCAGGTGGCTCGATGAATTGCGCTTGCTGAAGCAGTGTGGTCGAGTGATTGGCCCGAGGCAGATCGGCAAGAGCCGCTCGTCGGTGCATTACCGAGAAGAGGACCGAAAACGGGTTTCCTGTGTCACAGCCTGGTCCAATTCCAGCTCTAAGCGGTTGTTTTCACAAATTCTTAAAGATATCAACCATGCCGCTCCGAGGGGAAGACGACAAGACCTACGCCCTCGATTAGCGGGCTGTCTCGACCCCTTTGGGATTGAGCTGCTGCTCGTGGACAATGCTGATAATCTGCAACGGGAAGCCTTGCTTGACCTGAAACAGCTGCACGAGGAGTCAGGAGTGCCTGTCATCTTAATCGGCGGGCAGGATCTTGACAGCAGCCTGCAAAATTTCGATTTGCTGACCTGTTTTCCGACCCTGTTTGAGTTTGACAGGCTGGACCAAAACGACTTTCAGAAAACGCTGCGGACGATTGAACTGGATATTTTGGCGCTTCCCCAGGCCTCTAATCTATCGGAAGGAACTCCCTTTGAGATTTTGGCAACCAGTACGGAAGCTCATATAGGGGTTTTGATTAAGATTTTGACGAAGGCGGTGTTGCACTCGCTGAAGAAGGGGCATGGGAAGGTTGATGAGGCGATTTTGCGTAACATTGCCACTCGGTATGGCAAGCGATACGTTCCTCCAGAAGCGAGACGCAACCATCACCTAACTGATGGTTGAGACCAGATAGGGTTGAAGGAAGAAACTCATATGAGTCAGCTTGATGAGAATGTGTCCCGACTCGGCTATGTGGAACCCTTGGAGCAGGAGAGTATTAGTCATTACCTGGGGCGTTTGAGACGATTGAAGGCCAACAGTCTGCCCTCGGCTTATGCTCTAGGACAAGCGGCGGACCTTGGTGGAGTAACTGCGCGGTGGGAGAAACTCTACTTCAATCCGTTCCCGACAGAGGAAGAGTTGGGAGCGGTCGCCCGCCTCATTAGGCTAGATCCCTCGTGCTTCCAGGAGATGTTACCCCACCCGGGAATGACGTTGCAGCCTCGCCCAATCCGGCTCTGCGGGACTTGTTATGCTGAGGTCCCTTGTCATCGGATAGTGTGGCAGGACAAGGATGTTATTGCGGTTTGTCCGCATCACGAGGTGCGTCTGTTGGAGCGATGCCCCAGTTGCAAAACCCCATTTCAAATTCCAGCGTTGTGGACGGATGGGAGATGTCATCATTGCGGGATGCGCTTCACCTCAATGGCGAAATATCAAGAGAGAATCAAGAAACCTAGCTGAGAGATGCGATGCACAGCGAGAACTGCAAAACATCGCCAGTCCTGACCTGATCAATAACAACGAGATCTTTCATCGCTACCTCACTGAAGGCATCACCGTTAAATTTCATCGCAACGGCGAAACCAAAGGCGAACAGCTTTGGCTGAGTTGACTGGGAAACCCCCGAAAACAACGAATTTCTCGCGCTGAATCAGTTTACCGTCATTGAAGACAACCACAACCGCTGCCCCGACATTCTCCTCTTCATCAACGGGCTACCCCTAGTGGTGATTGAACTCACAAAAATGCCGCTGATGCCAAAGCCCACCTGCAAGCTGCCTTTAACCAATTACAGACCTACAAGCGCGAAATTCCTAGCCTCTTCACCTATAACAACCCTGTTGCTGTGGCACCTCTGCTCGTGCAGGTTCCCTCTCTGCTTCCTATAGCCGTTCCAGCCAATGGAAACGCAAACTCCCCAACGGCGGCATTGATAACAACCCCAACGAACTGGAAATTTTGACTCAGGGGATGCTCAATAAAGGCACCCTGCTCGACCTGATCCGTCACTTCACCCCTAGCCAGGGTCGGTGCCCGTAAAAGCATATTTTCGGCTACCTCAATCTTCACTCAACCTGCGATCGCCTACGCATCCCAATTGCGAGACAGCAAAATCATTCTCACTGGCGGACAGAAGTTAGCCCAACTAACGATCGAACATGATGTTGGCATCAGCATCGAAGAAACGTTTCACATTAATATGGATTGCTGAAGGCTTCTTCACCGAGGTCAATTTCTAGTCTTCAAAAAAGATCGTGGTTCTCTAAACTCTGGTCTGGCGGATTCTCCACTCGCTCTGGGCAGCACTGCAAGGGGATATCGCAGAAACGGCATTCCTGGAAGCTAGGAACCCTGCGAGCTGAGGTAGTGTTGCTGAGGATGGAAATCGCCTCCCGCAACTGTGCCTTAAACTCAACATTCACCTGACTCGCCGGGACATCGATGATACCATCGGCATAAACTAACCGCCCCTCTAACCGCAACCCCTGACAGCGCTCCACACTTAGCGGTACCAGTAGCATGTAAAGCAACACCTGATACAAGTCGGCATTTTTCGGCTTCCCCGTCTTGCAGTCCTCCACCCAAGCATCATTTCCCCGAATCGCCACAATATCTGGCTTACCTGCTACCCTAATTGCGTGCTGCCGCCCCGGCATCTCAAACCAATTCTCACCCTCTACATGCACCTCACACCCTTCCTCCTCTAACCAGGTGACTCGCTGGTTGAGCAACCTGCGGTGTCGGGCACTCCACTGTGCTGAGTCAAAATTGCTCGGCACCTTCCCATAGGTGTAGTGACTGCGAAACAAGGCAGACCAGTGGCACTGTAACTCGTCCGCCATTAGCTTTGCCAGCCAAGTGATCCATACAGACGGAACAATCTTCGATTCATAGGGAGCCATTGCACTACGGAGGCGAAACTGACAACTTGAGGCAGCGACGGCTAACATACCATCGTCCACTCCAACCCTTACCGTAAGCTTCAATCCCCAGCATGACCAGAAAAACTTGTCATCTGGCAAATAACAAGCTATCGTCGGCGCGGCTTCTTTTGATACATCTCCCGCAGCACCTGCAAATACTCCGGTTCCGTCTCAATCGTCCTCCAAATATGGTGGGTCAGAGCCAGCTTCTGCTTGTGCTTCTGGTTGGGAAACCTGCGGTGCTCTCCCTGCGAAAACCAGTGATTCACCGTTGTGACCGAGCAGTCGCAGATGAACGCCAGTTCCTCCCGTGACACCTCCCAAATCCGCAGAAACTCCTCAAGTTCCATCAATTCCTTGTGTGCCCATTGCAGATACAGTCGTAACGCACACCAGTGTGTAGGAGAGGGAGGTCGAGGAGCAAGAGCCATGTCAGCTAGCTTGTCAGGATGACAAGCTCTAGAGTATGATGCCTCTAGAGTAACAGTACACTTGTACTATTACCAGGCAACCAAGAACTTTTCAACCGTTCCCTCCGCTGGATCTTGCTAACTATGAGCATCATCACGATTCACTGTCGCCTAATCGCCCCTGAGCCGGTTCGTTGCCACCTCTGGCACCTCATGAGCGAGAGCAATACTCCCCTGATTAACGACCTGCTGAAGTGCGTGAGTCAGCATCCCGACTTTGAAACCTGGCAACGCAGAGGCACCATTCCAGGCAGCGCCGTTAGAGAGCTTTGTGAGCCGCTCAAAGCCGTGTATCCGGGTCAGCCTGGACGCTTCTACGCCTCTGCTATCCTCATGGTGACGTACACCTATGAGTCATGGCTGGCGCTCCAGCAGACCCGTCGCCACCGCCTGGATGGCAAGCAGCGCTGGATCAACGTGGTGAAGAGTGATGCTGAACTGCTTGACCTCAGCGGCTCTACCCTCGACGCCCTCCAAGAGCAAGCGCGAGCTATTCTGAACCAACTGGAGGCAGAGCATGAACCTGAGGCAGATCCCAATCCAAAACAGCGCCATTCGTCACGACAACAGGCTCATTCTGCTAACAATGTGAGCTTGATGACGGGTCTATTTGCAGCCTATGAGGCAACAGACGACATCCTGAGCCGTTGCGCGATCGCTCACCTGATCAAAAACGGCTGCAAGCTGGCTGCAACCGAAGAAGACCCGGAGAAATTTGCCCACCGCCTTCATCGCCAACAGAAAGAAATCGAACAACTTGAGGCTCAACTTCAGGCTCGCCTACCCAAGGGGCGAGATCTCACGGGAGAAGAGTTTCTGGAAACCCTCGCGATCGCGACACAGCAACTCTCTGAGACGGTTGCCCAGGCGCGAGAGTGGCAAGCTAAACTGCTAACCCGGCCTGCCTCCTTGCCCTATCCCATCATTTATGGCAGTTCCACAGATGTCTATTGGGGCAAGACGGCAAACGGTAGAATTGCTGTGGGCTTTAATGGCGTCGATAAATATCTCAAGGCGGCTGATCCGGATATCAAAGAGTGGCTCAAAGTCCATCGGGAATATCCCTTCCGGTTGTCCTGCGACCAGCGGCAACTGCCCTTCTTCCAGCGCTTTTTGGAGGATTGGCAAGCCTATCAAACCCACAAAGATAGCTATCCCGCAGGTCTACTCACCCTTAGTTCGGCCATGCTGGCCTGGAGAGAAGGCGAAGGGAAAGGGGATCCCTGGAACGTGAACCATCTCGCTCTCTACTGCACCTTTGATACTCGCCTCATGACCGTCGAGGGCACCCTAGAAGTCCAACAGGAGAAAGCCGCTAAAGCCCTCAAAAACCTGAGCCATGCCAACCCTGATCCTCGAAACCAGGCGACGCTCGCTCGCCTCAAGAATGTGCCTGGCCGCCCCAGTCAGAAACCCTACCAGGGCAATCCCGAAATCTTGGTTGGACTCAGTATTGGGCTAGCGAACCCCGTCACCGCTGCCGTGCTCAATAGCAGAACTGGAGAGGTGCTGACCTATCGGACACCTCGCACCTTACTGGGCGATCGCTACTCTCTGCTGAACCGGCATCGCCACCAGCAGCAACAAAACGCCTTGCAACGTCACAAAAATCAGCAGCGGGGTGTGAGGTACCAATCATCCGAATCAGAACTAGGACAAACGGTTGACCGTCTCCTGGCTAAGGCCATCATTCAACTCGCGCAAACCTATAGAGCAGGTAGCATCGTGCTTCCCAACCTGACGCATCTGCGAGAAGTGCTGAACAGTGAGATGACGGCTAGGGCAGAACAGAAGTGTCCCGGTCCCGTGGAGGCCCAAAACCGATACGCCAAGGAGTACCGGAGGACGCTTCATCGCTGGAGTTACAACCGGCTGATCGAGACGATCCGGTGCCAAGCTCAACAACATGGCATCCCAGTTGAACCCGGATTTCAACCCATCAAGGGCAACTCTCAAGAGCAGGCCAAAGATATGGCGATCTCCGCTTATCATGCTCGTGCTACAAAATAATCCAGCTTTGCAGTACATCTGAACCTAGACAAGTTAATATATTCATCAGCGCCGCAGTTCAAGCTTTCTGAGCCGCTGAACTGTGAAAAATGGGGGTCAGTTTAGTCGTCTCACGACGACTGTGCTTTCCGACCCTGGTAGCTGTCCGCTCGCTGACTGCCATCCTGGTGTAAATTTCAGTTTGAGATTTATGTGGGGATGGGAAGCTGCATTTGTTGAGTTCGTTCTTCAACTGTAGCGCAGGTGCGCACCCAGCAGAAGTGAGTTCAGCCTTCACCATAGGTGTGGGGGTACAGGAGCATTCTCTCTTCAGGTGACTGATGCAGAGGATGTGACTGGAGTGGCGGCTACCGAATCGCCTCCGAGCAAGGAGGAGTCCTCCATCATTTTTGGCAAACCGAAGCAAGGGCAAAATCCCTGGAGGGTTCGCCAAACCTCTAAACGATCCTGCTGGCAACACTTTCATCCATTTGAAAGTGGTCAGAGTAAGCTTTGGAGAAAGTCAAACGAGTACTTTTTAACCAGGTTGACCAAAAGGCAGCCTGGAGAGCTTACAGGAAAAGGATTCTAGCGCTGGGAGTCGCAATCGCCCTCCCAGACATGGGTGGGCGGAAAGGGACAAAACAGCAATTTCCCTGTGGATCTTCCGGGTCGCAATCGCCTTCCCAAACCTGGGTGGGCGGAAAGGGGCAACAATGTTCTGCCTTAGCTATCTAGGCCTCTAAAATTCCAATCAGCTTCCCAAGGAAAGAGGAGGTTAGTTGCATCTACTAAGCTTTATAAAAATACGGAGGACTGAAAGGAGCAGCTGATTTGTAAACTTGATTTCGGCTACTGCTCAATCCTCAGCGCTTATCTGAGACATTATGTTCTCAGATAAAGCGACACTAATTTGCGAATCGATAGGAAAGTGACACTGGCAACGTTAATCTGCGGACTTCGGCAAACAAATAGCTGATTAGCCGAGAAACGACATTAATTTGCGAATTGGGACGTTTAATGTCGTAGGTTAGAGCTGCTCCATAGGCGCACCACACTTACCGTTTTGCTAAGCACCTAATAGCGATAGGTATTGCATTAGGCGGATTAGCTGGTGAACGGCTAGGTCGTCAGTTAAGTTGTGGAATTTGGGACAGCACCCTCCTGTCCTTATCCCGAATAAAGCGACATCAATTTGCGAATTGCGCAATTAACACCGAACGCGACATCAATCTGCGAATTAGAGCAAAAAGAAGCTAGAACGACATTAATCTGCGAATTGCGACATTTAATGTAATGTGCGAACGTACAGTTGATTTTCCTGAAAGCTGGTGACAAGACTCGAACTTGCGACCGGCTGATTACAAATCAGCTGCTCTACCAACTGAGCTACACCAGCGTATGCGTTAGACATTGTAGCAGACAAAATCAGTTTTTTGTCCCCTAACTGAGAATTTTCTAGGGAGAAAAAGAGAAGCTGTTAAAACCTCTCTTTGAGCAGAGCCACGATCGCAGGTAGATTCTCCTCCTGATAGAGTTAGGGGTCGCTTTAATTTTCTTAATGTAGAAGCAACATAAATTCTAAAAAGTTGAGGCACAATTATGGTAGCCAATGCTGTAAGGCTCGATGATCGGCTCAGCGGTTTCAGTACAGAAGCACTCAAAGCTGAAATTCTATCTTTAATCAAAGACCGCGATGCTGAGCCGCTGAAAGAGAAGGTCGCGTTTCACAAAAACGAATTGGCTCCTTATTTTGAAGAGCTGCAGCGGCGTAATCCATATCCAGCTGTAGAAGATCAGATTCCTGTTGTCTTAGGTGTATGGACTCCTGTGTGGTCTACCATTCCTTTTCATGATGCGCTACCTGGTCGATTACACGATTGCTCTTATCAAATCTTTCGTGATAACGGTTATTACGCTAATATTGCGCGCTACGCTCCAGGAAACCGCTATAGCCTGCTGAAAAAGCTTTCTGCCTTTCTGGTTGCTTACGATTTCATGGTGATGCAGAAGTTTGAGGTGCGCGATGGAGAATGGTTTATTCAGAATGTTGCGATCGAGCAGAAATTCGGTAGACGGATTATTCCGCTCACGATTGAGCGGGCAGCAAACTGGTTTGATACCGTCTTGCGATCGCGATGGGAAGAGTTGACCGAAAAAACGGCGCTACCGAAAGAATTGAAGCTAGAAAATTTAGATAAAAACACAGTCAAGAAATTTGAGAAAACCTACTTAGCCATTCCCAAATTTGAGCATTTGTATGTAGACCACGACTTCCGTGTTGTAAAGACGCAGCGAGAAGCAAAGCAAAGGCCATCCTACACGATCGCTGTTCGTCGGAAGTAATTTTGGCTGATTTAGATTTTGCAGACGCAGTTATAGCATCAGGTTGAGTTAACGACTCTGAGCTACAAACTGCGTCTTTTTGCTATTGAGCCATTTTGGAGGCGATCGCGGCTTTTAACAGTCGCAGATTCGCCCCTAATGCTTGAAACTCTGCGTTGTTCGATAAGCTAATTAAAACCGGGTCGTTACTCTTTTTAACGAGCTGGTTGTACGCTCGAATAGCAGCACTTAATTGATTGACGTTGAGATTGGTACAGGTTTCTACTCGACCACCGCAACCCGCTGCTAAGCCATCACTGGCGATGAGAGTTTCCGTTAGAGATTGCGCTAACCCAATCACTTCAGCGTTACTGAGCTTGACATCGCCGAGCGAGGTTAGCATTGCGATCGCAGCTTTCACACTGGTAAGTGAGGATCCAGATACGTCTAATGCGGTCAGCACTCCCACTAGAGCAGCTGCCACCTTGGCATTAGGAGCAATAATCGTTTGAGAATTGGGTTGACCCGCTGATCCGGCTCCTGGTGTAGACATGAAACGAATTTCGATCTGCCGATTCAATCTTGGGATTAACGCGAATTTAACATCTCTACTAATACCTCTACGATCGCTACCGAACACATTAAATTGCCCAGGCTGAGCATTCAAATAGAGAACATAATTAGTAAACCTAGTGACAATATTGCTTGGTACACTACCTGCACGCTTTAGATCTAACCGAACAAATCCGGGTCGCTCCGGTTCAACATTCAGTTCGTTGGGTGGAACAGCGCGTTCAGAGAAAACAGCCCGCAGCTCACCAATCACTTCGTTATACAGAGAAGTCGGAATGTCAGGACGGGGAGTTAGGTTGCGCGGAGCTACCTCAGAGCCAGTATTAATTCCCGATGTACCACGGGGCGTATTGGCATTCACCAAACTACTACTCAGCAGGACGAATGAGATTCCGAGTGCGAAAACACGCTTAAAATAGGCAACAGGCTGATTCATACACCTTTAAAGAATAGACTGACAACAGACCGTAGACTTGCAAAAAATATAAACTTAGTACTGATACCCTGCGTAGTTAAAGCCGTAGCCAACCCCAAAAGAGAATAACGTCGCATTATCATTTCGGCTCAACACATTGCCTACGACTGCCGTCAGAAAAAGAGGCTGAGTCTTGATCGGAACATAGGAAACGCCGAGGTTGAGATCTTGCCCTGTCCAGCTTGCAATCACTGATGCTTGAGGAACAACGCGCAGACCCACGCTGCCAAACACACCAGAGCCGCCTCTGCCGTTTCTAATGTTGTTAAACGATCGGAAACGCCCGCCGCCTACCCCTAATGATGTCGTTAATGCCAAGGTATTGGTTGGATCGTTGGGGCGGAGATCAAACACTTTGCTGGCGACGCCGTACAGAGTAGAAACTGTGGTGCTGTTCTCTTCTCCCCAAGTGATGCCAGAGTCCCAGCCCAGCGCGATCGCAGATTTTCCAGGAAGCGCTCTGTGCAGCTTAAACCCAATGTCACCATTGCGGGCAAATCGTCTGAGACTACCAATGTTGGCACTCACTTCCAACCCAACCGTTCGCTGAGAATCTCCTAGCCCAAAGCCTGCTGATATGGCTCCATCGGCCCGATTCACCCGTGGTCTGCGGTTGGCAACCGAGAGACCCACAAAGGCGTCTCCATAATTTGCTCCAAATGCGGTAGGAGTGCCGACGGTAGAGCCGGGAAAAAACACAGGCGGGCGCAACTCGACTAACGGATCAATAATCAGCCTTTGTCGTAATGTTTCTGTTGACTCAGATGGTGCGGCTTGAGCCACCACACCTATTGAACTTGAAACAGGAGCGAGCAACCGTTGGGCACTGTCTCGACGGTGTTGCTGTAGAAACTCTTGTTTTGAAGTGGCTTCCGTTGGCTGAACTAGCGGCAGAACAGGGGTTTGAACAAGACCATTAGGCTGAGTTGCCTTTGTGTTAGGTTTTGCAACATTTTGCAGAAGAGCACTGTTTTCAGCACGGGCTGCAAGCTTGGCTTTACGCAGCTTCACCGGATCGAGGCGAGTATCTAGAGGTCGCTTAGGTATTTCTGCTAGTGGGAGAGCAAGTTGAGGCTTCTCAATAGGCACACTTGCAGCAGACGTTGAATTTGGTTGAGCTACGCTAACAGAGCCAGACAACCCCATCACACCTAAGACCGAGCTAATAGTAACCCATCGCATCCACAATCCAAAGCGAGGCTGATGATATGTATTTTTTCTGAATGCCATGATTTCGAGTCCACTGCTTGTATCAAAGGATTAAGTGAGGGGCGGCTCACGCAATCAGTATATTCAGCAAGTCAGTGTGATTATCCTGTAATTGCGCGCATTTTTAACCGCATCTAGCGCAGCAGTCTACGTATTTTTGTTTAGATAAAAAACAGCCAATGCTCATTCAGATTCTGTACCTATTAGAAGCATAAGTGAATAGTTGAGCTTTTTATATTTTGAGATTTTTATTTGTATACTATGAGCGGCTCTAACATTTAAGCGTTGGTTTTAAAGTTAATTTGAATTTTCTTTGCTATCCTAATTCTGATTTAATTGAGACTCAAATTTTGATAACAGCGTTTTCCAAATTATTCATTTCTCATTACATAAACCTTAGAATTGTCTAATATCAATTTCATTTGCTAATGCGACGAATCCTCGTGGGGCACGGCGCGGCCATGCCCTTATCGATCGCACATCTGTAGCGAGTATTTTTTGAATTGGGATGAGATAGCTACTCTTCTCCGCGATCGATGAGTTGACGAACTTTACTCACAGATTTTTCAACGAAACTAGTTTCTGGAACTTCCTTGCCCTGAGCATCCTTAATTCGCTTGTAGGGTTTAGGCATTTTCTCTGGATCTTGCCCTTCCTGGAGTCGTTGCTGATAGGTATCTTCCTGAATTCCAGTAGACGTACCAAAGCCGTCGTAAGCCCGTTCCTCCTGGTCTTCAGGCGAAATCGCATTGGATGCAGATGGGGCAGCAAAGCTGGCTTGACTGAGACCAACCCAACTCGTCACAGTCATCAAAGTGAGCAGGACAGCTACAGCAAGCGTCCGGGATAGGGTCGATTTCAAAAGGTTGAATAGCTTTCGCATGGTATTTCTCGAATAGTAAATGCCATGTACGATACTGATTTCTAAAATTTTGCTCTTCTTTCAAAAGTCAGAAATATCGCTTAAAAACTCCAACTGATAACGGATACAAACCGTAGATCAGTTCAACAACTCAGGTGGTTTAGCAATGATAACTAGTTCGTGTCCCTGGGTTGGATGAGTCAATCTCAGTTTGTAAGCGTGAAGATAATAGCCGCACTCTCCGGGAACCGATTCTTGACCAATAGCGTTTCCTCCCACACCATACAGCGGATCGCCCCAAAGCGGGTGTCCAGCAGCAGCAAGGTGAATCCGAATCTGATGCGGTCTGCCTGTCGGAATGATCACGTCTAACACGGTTGTATTAGGAATCAGCCCGTGCTTCAACACCCGACAATGACTAATTGCTTCTTTGCCAGTGTCAGTTGCGGCGTAGAGATACCCCAAGGTTGGATGAGCAACCTTTCCGATAGGTTGGGTCACAGTAAACGTTGCAGGCAAATCGATTCCAGTGACTAAAGCGCGATAGGTCTTCTGGATGCTGCGATTCGCTTCACCACACGTTGTAGAATCGCGGAACCCCTTTGATAAAACTGACCGTGCGATCGCGGTTTTTGCCAACAGCATTACCCCTGATGTTCCGCGCCCTAACCGATGCATTGGAATCGGTGGCTGCTCATAGTGGCGCTTTAGCCAACCTAAAAGCGTATGGTCGAGAAAGCCACCACCCGGTAGTACAGGCAATCCTGACGGCTTATGCAAGACCAATAGGTCATTATCTTCATGCAGGACAACAACATCCAATGGAACGGCTGGTTCAACCCAAGGCGGACGGTAATAGGACAGCAACTGTCCTGCTTTTAGCGGCTTTTGAGGATCGAGACTGACAGTATGATCGATGGCGATGAGACCCGCTTGGATGCGATCGCGCCAGTCTTGTCGGGAAGAGTGAGTGTAGCGAGTCGCATAGTAGTCGAGCAGCGTAGCACAACTGGTTGTGACGCGATCTTCATAGGTCCAACCTTGATTAAGAGTACCGCTCTGCATATCATCAGGCGAGCTAGACGCTCTGTGAGTAGAATTCATCAAACTGACGCATTCTGATCGTTTAATTGAAACACTCGTCTGAGACGTTCATTAAAAATTTCCGTCTGATGAATTCCTAATTTTCCTAAATACCTGAGCATCTGTCTGCGTTGTAACGTCACCATCCGAGTGACTCTGATTTTAGAAGCGACTTTTAACCCCGTTGTTAGAAATTCTGGATCTGATGCATAAATCGCAAATTCTCCATCTACTATGTCTTCAAGCTGCTGAGAAGAAATGAAGCAGAGTGTAATTTCATCTTTCCTGAAATCTACCGTCAGGAGTAGGGCAGGACGTAGTTTTGTTTGGCTCAAATCGGTAAACGGAAACTCGACTAGAACGATGTCACCTTTGCTGAGCGTCATCTAATCGCTTCTCCATCTGTGAGGCTGTAAAGGTCAGGTTCATCGTGTAGAAAGTCGAACGCTCCACCCTGCTCAGCAAGATGCATCAGTTCAAGGTCAGAGGGTTCAGAAATCTCATCGTATAGTTTTGCGTATAGCAAAGTTTGTTCGTCGGCTGAGAGAGTGTGAATGATTTGAACGAGAGAATCCACCAGCTTGACGTTAACAGTGCTACTAACGTGAGTGCTACTGATTTGGGTGTTGCTCATACTTCAATGACTTTAGCTAGACTGCTATTTTAAGTTTAAATCCATTACTAGGGTTTGAAGAGAACGCTCAAGGCATGTCTACAAATACTGTGACAGAAGCAACGGCAATGTACATATCATCGTTTTTATCGTTGAATTCTGCGATCGCGCGTCCCTGCACAATCATGCCGCCCGGTTCAACCTTGAGCGTTTTCTGGCCAAAAGGTAGCACTTTAAAAACTTCTTCTTCGCGTACCTGTTCAGGATGAGGAACGGCAACTTGAACTTCAATGATCATTTGATTGGGATGATCTAAGCCTGCGACTTCCCAAATACCCGGAAGGGCATTGTGCGCGATCGCATTTCTCACAGCACGTGCCGCCGCTACGGTCGGATCTTGTCCGTGCTGATCGATGCCCATTCCCATTTCAATGACAAATCGTTTTAACGCCATAGTGATCCCTCCAAACTGCTTCACTAGTGTAGTCTGGACGGAACGCAACTCTAACCACCGCCTCTAAGAATTACAGAGTCGAGGATTACAAAAAGGTTTGATCGACATAGCACCAGCGCCAGTTTTCGCCTGGCTCAATCGATCGCACAATGGGATGCTCTGTGGCATGAAAATGCTTCGTCGCGTGTTTGTTTTTTGAGGAATCACAACAACCAACGTGACCGCAGACAAGACACTCTCGCAAATGCACCCATGAGTCTCCGATCGCTAAACACTCTTCACACCCATTTCCACTAGGTGAAACATTTTGAATTTGATTAAGGTGAGTACAAGCTGTGTTCATTGTATAATCCTCAGTATTGCTAATACTTGACAAAAACCATTCTTTCGCGCTTCAGTATTACATTGCTTTTATTGATCTTGCATCATCACTCTTATTGCTCACTGCTCATCGTCTTCCCTACAGAACTTTACTGAGATATTGGTGAACAAATTGTACACAGATCGATCCTTCACCAACCCCAGATGCGACTCGTTTGATTGAATTGTGCCGTACATCTCCAACCGCAAACACGCCAGGAATATTTGTCTCTAGCAAATAGGGATCGCGATCGACAGACCAGCCTTTGATCGGATGACTATCGCTCTTTAAGTCAGGCCCCGTCAAAACAAAGCCTTTAGAATCGCGATTAATTGTGCCATCTAGCCAATTAGTACGGGGTTCGGCTCCAATAAAAATAAATAGAGATATGGCCGG
The DNA here is from genome assembly GCF_059505265.1 of Myxacorys chilensis. NCBI lineage: Bacteria > Bacillati > Cyanobacteriota > Cyanophyceae > Leptolyngbyales > Leptolyngbyaceae > Myxacorys > Myxacorys chilensis. Next base: position 17,096 of record NZ_JCACKG010000194.1, read on the forward strand.
AACCGTTTTTGTTTCGCCCGTGACGGCATTGGCGATCGCAATCGCTTCTAAACTGTTTTCGCCTTTGGCTTCGACCACACTGGAATACACCTCAACGGCAATATTTGGGGTTGCCTCAATTTGATCAATCAGATATTGAGACATGCTTTTGGTAAGCGATTCGCCGCGCACCAGCATCGTGACCTGTCTCGCGTATTTTGAGAAATACATCGCCGCCTGTCCCGCCGAATTCGCGCCGCCAATAATGTAAACATCTTCGTCTTGACATGCGATCGCTTCGGTCTGCGCCGCTCCATAATAGACCCCTGCGCCTGTCAACCGCTCCATCCCTGGAATATTGAGGCGTCGCCACGAAACGCCCAATGCCAAAATTAATGCATGACAGCTAATTTCGCTGCCATCTGCCAAGGTAATGATGCGATAGGGATCTTGGACGCGAATGCCTGTCGCTTCTTGCGGCGACAGGATCTCTACACCAAACCGTTTTGCCTGAGTCACGGCACGACGGGCCAAGTCGCTGCCGCTTAACCCCACGGGAAAGCCCAAATAATTCTCAATGCGAGAACTCGTGCCCGCTTGTCCGCCCGGAGCTTCGCGCTCTAGCATCACCGTCCGCAAGCCCTCAGATGCGCCATACACTGCCGCCGCCAGCCCCGCCGGGCCACCACCGACAATCACCAAATCATAAAACGGATTGCCGGCTTGAGTTTGCAGTCCAATTTGCGCGGCGATTTGAACTGGAGTCGGTTGCAGCAGACTTGTGCCGTCAGCAAACAGTACAAGCGGCAAATCTAGACGATTACATTTGGCGAACTCTGCTAACTGTTGGGCTTCTTCGGAAAGCTCAATGTCAAGCCACTCATAAGGCACTTGATTGCGAGCCAGAAAATCCTTCACCTGATGCGACTGAGGCGACCAACGATTCCCAATCACCCGAATGCCTTCAAACGGAGGGCGAAACGACGCAAACCAATCATCGGTTAAATCGTCTAAAACAGGATATAGCCGTTCTTCAGGTGGATCCCACGGTTTCAGCAGATAGTAATCGAGTCTGGCCGTGTTGATCGCTTGAATTGCTGCATCGGTGTCCGCGTAAGCAGTCAGCAAGACTCGTTTTGCCGTTGGAAATAGCTCGATCGCTTGCTCTAGAAACTCCACCCCGCTCATTTGGGGCATTCGCTGATCCACCAGAAATGTAGCAACGGCTTCATTCTTGAGCTTTAGTTGCTGCAACACTTCTAGCGCGGCTCCCCCCGAATCTGTCCGAATAATCCGAAAGCGATCGCCGTACTGCTTGCGAAGATCCCGTGAGATCGCGCTCAGAACGTCAAGATCGTCGTCTACCGTGAGGATGACTGGTTTCGCCATAAACTCTATCTTTGTAGGTGAAGTTGGTTCTAGCGTAAAGCCGAACGGGTGAGGTCGGGTCTGCCTAAAGGAGGAGCATGATCACCTCGAAGTTAAGGACACTCAATTTAAGCGATCGCGGTTTTCTAACCTAAGCCTCTTACCGATCATGTTCTGCCCGAGCGATTCATCTGCCCGATTGATTCAGGAGAAGTCTGTGTCATGCTGTGTATTGAAGAGTTACAGAAACTTGAATTGTTTCAAGCCTTGCCCGAGGATCGACTGCATTGGATGTGCGATCGCGCTCAGCCAATCGATCTAAACCCTGATCAAGTGTTGTCTCATGAAGGTGATCCGCCGGGTGGCTTTTTTATTCTCATGTGTGGTCACCTTGGGCTGACTCGCAAAAGTGGTGGGATCGAGATGCCGATCGGGCAGCATGAAGCGCCGTCGTTTTTTGGCGAAATTCCTGTTATCACGGGTGAACCTGTTCCTGTGACTGTGCGGGCAATGTCCCAGTGTCACCTCTATGAGCTATCGGCAGATGACTTTCTGACGTTGCTACACCAGTGTCGCGCCTTTGAGCGAGTAGTGTTTCAAACCGTAGCACGGCGATCGCGGGGGTTAGAATCGTTCATTCGCGGTCGAGAAAAAATGGCGGCACTGGGAACGCTAGCGGCAGGACTGGCGCACGAGTTAAACAACCCAGCAGCAGCGCTCGTGCGTGCCCTAAAAGAAGTGACGCCTGCGCTGCTCGAATTGCAGCGCATGAACTTAGTCTATGGCGGACAAAAGATCGAAGAAGCTCATACTGAGCAATGGCTGAAGCTACGAGATCAGGGCTATGACACAATCGCCAACAGGCGCATCGATCCATTAAAGATGAGGGATCAAGAAGATCAGCTCTTGGAGTGGCTAGAAGATTATGGCGTGAAGGAAGCGTGGAAGTTAGCTGAGCCGATGGCGGAAGCGGGCATGAAGGTAGAGGCTCTAGCGCCCATGATGGAGCGGTGGAAAGATGATTCGACCGAACTGCGAGACATGGGACTGCGCTGGCTCGGACTGTCGTTTGAAGTCATGTCGATGATTACAAGCGGCTTGCGGGGGGCCGAGCGCATCTCGCAACTGGTACACTCGATGAAATCTTACTCGCATCTTGATCAAGGGGCGCGGCAAATTGTCGATGTGCATGAAGGACTCGAAGACACAATTCGATTGTTTTCATACAAGCTCAAACAGGGCGTCGAAATTCGGCGATCGTACGACTCGACGATGCCGAAGATTTGGGCATATGGCAGTGAGTTAAACCAAGTGTGGACGAATCTAATTGATAACGCGATCGATGCGATGAATGAACAAGGTGTGCTTAAGATCACCACTCAGCATCATGGCGATCGCATCGAAGTTTCCATCACCGATTCGGGAGCCGGTATTCCGGCGGAGGTGAGATCGCGAATCTTTGAGCCGTTTTTCACCACAAAACCTGTGGGCAAAGGCTCAGGATTAGGATTAGAAGTAGTGAGGCGAATTGTTGAAAACCGCCATCAGGGAACAATTTCGCTCGAATCCCGCCCTGGTAAAACTGAATTTACCGTTTGCTTGCCAATCTTACAAAATAGCTCTAGCAATCCCTCAACTACTGCCTAGCATCTAATGGCTTCGCACTAAGAGTTCAGAGATCAAGAAAACGTTAGATTGCAAAGTGCCTACTTATACCTCTAGTCCTTCTACACCCAAGTCCAGTCGCACTACTTGAGCAGCCTGGACGCCAGTAGACGGGGGTAGCGACATCCCCCCATTCGTAACAACGTAGACGCTTGTGCGTTCGGCTTTACCGTTTCGAGGAGAATCGCCATAACCGAAGGACAACGCAGTGCTACCTGTCATGCCTTGTTCAGCTTTAGCAATTGTAGTGATTTGCTTGTCGGGCGAAATCCGAATTACGCTGTTGTAAACGTGGGTTGTGCCATAAAGATTACCGTGAACATCAAACGCGAAATCATCTAGATTGACATCGGTCAAAAATACTTCTGGTGTTCCGGGTATTCCGTCTTCTGACATCGGGATTCGAATCAGGTGTTGACGCTGTGTGTTGGAAGCAAACAGTGAGTTGTTATAAATTTTGATACCGTTAACGGCTGGGAAAGGATTACTTGTGTCTGAACGGGCTAAGCAGTCATCTTCGATCCAAACTTGCGCTGTTTTGGCGGCGATATTAATATCCCAAATTGCTCCTTTATAAGAATCGGCAACCAGATAATGCTGATCCTTGAGGGGTGTCATTCCGTTCAAGAAAATTGCCTCAGGAATTGTAACAAGGGACTCTACCATTCCGGTGGAATCAACCCGAAAAATTGTAGGAGTTTTTCCTTTGGTAGAACCTGCAACGATCAAATCTCCAGTGCGATCGATGGCAATCCCAGCAACGTTACCCTCAATCTGAGCAAACTCGCTCTGTTCACCGTTTGGAGTCAGACGGTAGATTTTCCCTTCCTCATAACTGGTGATAAAAATATTGCCTTCAATATCAATTGCAATATTTTCTAGAAAGGTGTTGACTGGAAACTTTGCAATCGTCTGTGCTGGAATGATCGCTTCTGGTATGTGTTCAAAGATTGCTGGAAGTTGACTAGTCATAGTGTTTCCTGCTATATCGCTTTTTGTTTCAGTCACCAAATATTAATTCACAATTGTTGAATTCTCAAACCTCTATGCTTTTGGTTTTGGATAGAGCCAAGCAGAAAATAATTTAGTGACACGCGGCATCACAACATAGGTAGTTAGAAATAGCATAATGACTGTGACAATTAGACTACGAAGCAACGGGGGCAGTGATCCTAGGAGAGGTTGCAGACCTAGATTTAGCAGATTGATGAGCGGAAAAATCACAAGTAAACTGACGAACAGCATTTTATAACGAGGCGGTGGAGTGATTGCCCCTTGAGTGGACAATGTGAACCATGATTCAAGCCCGGTCAAAATCTGAAACTGGCCTGAATTTACCGTAAGACGATTTGCTCGTTCTAGTAATCGGTGACGAACCGGAGAATTTTCCCATTGTCGCAGGTGACTCAAACGGTCGAACTTGAATACAATTCGATACTCAGAATTCGCGTGATTGGATGGGCGAAAAACGCTGACTCCCAAATGCCCTTCAAATGTTTCAGCCGCGTGAATCAGATCCGCTAGCACTTGTTCAAATGCTGCTTCACAGTTAGGTTTAATCTGCTGAAGTACATCGACTGTCACAGGCTGATCATTAGGCTGATTTGTCTTGAGCATAAGTGTTTCTCTTGATTTATTGATAAAACCATGTCCACTTCAGACGCTCTAGGTAGCTGTTGAGATAAAGGAGAACTAATCGATCAGTGCAAAGCGCAACTTTAGAGAAAATGGCTTTGCCAAACTCCAAACAACTATATTCGGTGAACCGTATTTTAGACTGTCACCGTTGTAACGTGAATACTGCCTTGACTTATGAGCTTTTGTTAGGTTCACCAGCAAGTGATAATAGAGGAAATTGGGCGTAAACCGCGATCGGAACTCGCTTAAACGCAGGCGTGCCCGATCGCGCTTCAATTTTGGCGTTGAAAATCACATTCACTTCTGGGTAAAACATCAGCGCTGCCCCTGGTCGAATTGCTCCATAAATAATTTCGACATTTTCTAGCTTGCCTGCATTTCCCTGCACAATGACTCGCCCATGTTCCTGCAATCCTGCTCGCTCTGCATCAAGTGAATTCATCAAAATGCAGTTGCGGTGAGGCATTCCTCGATACTTGTCGCCAATTTTGTAGACAACAGTGTTGTGCTGAGAATAGCTCCGAGCCGTAATTAGGGACAACACTAAGCTATGGTCTGGCGCATTTAAGTCTTTCGGTTGGGGCAGCGTTAGCGTGGGTAATGGCGTTGTAAACATTGACGCTTTACCCGACGGAGTGGAGAATTTTGGCTCGGTTAGAATGCGACCTGCGATCGTAAACTCTTCTTTGGTCGCATCAATTGTCTTCATTTTCTCGTAACCCGGAACCGTCTCGCCAATTAGCTGCCGCACATATTTCGTATCTTGCAATTTACGCCAATTCACGGGGTATTCACCATGAACTCGCCCCGCTAATTCGGTCAGAAATTCCACTTCTGGAACCAGATCAGCCTCCGTAAGATGAGTCTTTCCCTCGTCGTTGAGGCGCACAAAATTGTTACCCGATTCGACCGTTGTTTTATGCGGATTCTCAAACCGATTGAGTACCGGAATAATAATTGTGTTGTGCTTCGCTAAGCCGTTGAAATGCCCGATATTAGGCTTTGTTGCCAGATAAATCACCGTTTCAATCTGAGCGATCGCGCGTTTTGCTTGGGTTAAATCGGGGTTTGCGCCGTACAAGTTGCCGCCCAAACAAATCAGTGAATCGATTTTGCCATCATCTGCTGCTTCGATCAATGCGCGAGTATCGTAGCCTTTGACTCGGCTGAGTGGACGTCCTAACAGCGTTTCGAGGGCTTGCTGCATCTCTTGCTTCAACCCATGCGCCGTCACGCCCATCGATCCAAATCCCTGAACGTTAGAATGTCCTCGCACAGGCATTACTCCTGCACCTTCTTTACCGACATTCCCAGTCATCAGCGCGGTGTTGGCAATACTGTAGACATTATCGACTCCGTTTGCATGTTGGGTAATGCCCATTGCCCAGCCAAAAACCACTCTCTCTGATGTTCCAATTATTGTTGCAGCCGCTTCGATTTCGGGTTGCGAGACTCCACATGTTCCGGTAATCGTTTCCCAAGAAGTGAATTGGGCTTGCTCTACGATCGCTTCCCATCCTTCAGTGTGCGCTTGCAAATATTCAGTATTGAGGAAGCCTTGCTCGATCAGAGCTTTTTGAATGCCGACAAACAGAGCCACATCGCTACCAGGAATCGGCTGAAGATAGAGCGACGCAATAGGAGAGCCGGGAATAAGAGATTTGATCGGAAACGCTGGCGAACCAAATTTGACTAATCCGATTTCCATCACTGGATTAATCACAATGATTTTACCGCCACGCTTGGCTTCGCCAGAGCCGGAGGCACCGCGCAGTTTAATCAATTCATTCATCAATCGGGGGTGATTGTAAGCAGAATTTGCCCCCGTCAGCACTACACAATCTGCGTGTTTAAGACTTTCTAAACTCACCACCGATGTCTTTGTCGCGAACATCTGATTGAGCGCAAATGTCGAAGGCGCATGACACAAATCAGAACAGTCTGCCAAATTGTTTGATCCAAGTGCCCGGATCATCAGTTGCAGCAAATACGCCGCTTCATTCGACGATCGACCGGAACTATAAGATGCCACTCGTTCAGGAGACTTACGCAATGCCGCTGCTGCAAGGTCGTAAATTTCATCCCAACTGATTCGTTCGTAGTGAGACTTCCCCGCTCTCAAAATCACAGGAAAACTGAGCCGCCCCAACCGATCTGCTTCCATCGAGGTGAGTTGCCCAAGTTCCTCAATGCTATGTGTGTCAAAAAAGTGAGTCGGAATTGCAGGCTTAATTTCTGCCGAAATTGCTTCGACGCTTTTCATGCAGCGCTGAAGTTTTTCGCCCTCTTCGTTGGTAAAGCCTCCCTTTTGCCCGCCTGTGCCCCACGAACACGAGAGACAAGCGCTATTGTGAAACAGCGTTTTCCAAAGTTTTGGTCCTTCGGGCGACAGCGTATGCTCTGCCCAATATTCAATGACTGGCAAACCGCCGCCGATGTCGGGCGTCTGATCGTTCGTCTTATCAAAGGGAGGGGTCGGGTGAATATCTTGGGACATAATACGGCTCCGGTTGGGGGTGCGATTAGCAAATCCGTTGGTCGCAGAACCCCATTGCGGTTGCTGCGGAGTTGTGCTTTGCGCTTCGCGCTAGTGATCAAAATTACATCAACATTCGATCTTACAGAGGCAATATACAAGCCAAAAAAATAGAGACGCAATATTTACGTCTCTACTACTATAAACAAACTGACCAACCGAATTAATCGCGACCGTTAATCGCAATCAGCAACCGCAGGATAAACACGAACAGATTGATGTACGTTAAATACATCGACAACGCTGCCGGAAGATATTGTTCATCACGATAGGTGCGCGGCAAAATAAAGAAATCGACCACCGCCGCGCCAACAAATAGCAAAACCCCGATCGCAGAGATGGCAACCTCTAAAAAGGAGGGCGCGTAGACGCCAAACAGCGACAACAGAAACTGACCCAATATCACCACAAATAGAGCGATGATGCCGAGTTGTATGGTTCTGGTCAAAGCAAAGCCATCTGCTTCGGAAAGATTAGAGCCGATTGGACGAGCCGCGATGAAGGTAATGCCACACCCTAACGCCGCAAACCCAACTCCAGCTATGCCAACCCCTTCGGTTCGCAACGCAAGAGAAACTAATCCACTCAAGGTATAACCCGACAGCAAACTGTAGGTTGCCAGTAGAGGAAGAGCAACACTGTTGTTCCCTTTCTGAGCAACACTCGACGCGACGAAGAATAGAATTAGTTCGACGATCACTGCCCCAATAAATGTGGGGAAGAAAATCTGGGGATTGTTTTCGATGACTTTCAATCCGCCATAAGCCCCGGCTGCGGTGAGAATTAGCCCACCCCCCAACCAAGGAAGGGCATTAGCGATCACATTAGGACCAACGATCGCTTGTCCTTTAGCACTCCGAAATGCTTCACGAAAGTTACTGCTATTACTCATGTGCTTTCAACAAAAAGTAGTTCCAATCTCTATTTTCCTTCGCTTTTCAAAAATCGGCCAGAAAACTAGCAATTCTCAGCGTGAAGCCTAACTTTTGAATCGTTGAATTCAAAAGTTAGGCTAATCACAAGAATTATGAGCTTCTTATTTAGACGCAGCCAACAGCCCAGTAGAGCGGGGTTCGTAAACAATCGGTGCAGGTGGTTTTGCCTGATCCGTCACTAGCACCTCTCGAAGCAGCCGAGCCGTCAACCGCTGAGCCAGCCCGCCAACAATCTGTTTGCCAACTTCTTGAGTTTCCGGTTTCGCCAAAATTCGAGGAATTAAAGCGAGCACTTTGTTTTGATCAAAGCCTGGTGTTTCTTGCAAAATCTTCCAAATGCGTTTGACCTGCTCTAGAGTTTGCTGATTTTCGGGGGAAATCGCAGGACGCTCAACCGCCAAACCAACTCGCTCTCGCAAGCCGTAGTTAAGATTGCGCCACGCCGATTGTCCTAGCGCATCTAGGCTTTTGATTACTTCGTTGACCAGATTAACGCGAATAAACTCACCGCGATCGGAGAACAAAAAGTCTGTTGCTTGATCGATGACTTGATCGAGATCATAATCTGCGTTGCTTCGAGCGTTTCGCAACAAGTTTTCAAGTCGATTCCAACGGAAGCTTCCATCCTTAAACAACAAGTCCTTTAACGATTCTCGAAGTTGAGGAGCCGGATCGGTGAGCAACCGTTTCGCTACATAAGGGTACGCCTTGCTCAAAACTTTAAAGTCGGGATCAACATGAATCGCGATTCCTTCTAGCGTAACGAGCGATCGTATGATCAGCGCATAGTAAGCAGGCACTTGGAACGGATACTCATACATCAGAGCCGACAGTTTATCGGTAATGCTTTTGATGTTGATCTCGGCAACGCTTGCACCCAACGCTTCGTTAAACACTTCTGCAAACGCGGGAATAATCGGCGTGAGATCGGTATCAGGCGAGAGGAATTCTAAATTGACGTAATCGCGTCCTAATCCGTCAAAATCGCGGTTCACTAAATGCACGATCGCTTCAATCAATCCATAGCGCTGATAAGGCTTCACCTCGCTCATCATGCCAAAATCTAAGTAAGCCAACTTGCCATCTGGCATCGCGAGTAAGTTGCCCGGATGCGGATCGGCGTGAAAGAACCCGTGTTCTAACAACTGACGCAGCGAACATTGCACTCCCACCTCAATTAGATGAGTCGCATCAATGCCCTGCTCTTCAATGGCGTCTAGCTGAGTTAGCTTTGTGCCGTTGATCCATTCCATCGTCAGAACCCGACGACCCGTGTAGCGCCAGTAAATCCGAGGCACATAGATATCAGGAAGATGCCCGTAGAGTTCGGCAAACCGCTCTGCGTTGTGTCCTTCCTGGGTGTAGTCCATCTCTTCAAAGATGCGAGCTGCGAGTTCATCTGCGATCGCAACTAAGTTACTCCGCACCCGCTTAATGTTCGTCATTGCCCAAGCTGCAATCCGCCGCAAGATATACATGTCCAGCGCAATATTCTGAGCCAAGCCCGGACGTTGCACCTTCACCGCAACTTGTTCTCCCGTTTTCAGCCTCCCTTTGTAAACCTGACCGAGCGAGGCAGCCGCGATCGGATCAGCGCTCAATTCTGCATAGATATTTTGGGGGCGATCGCCTAACTCTTCTTCAATGAACTGAAACGCAATTTCGTTTGGAAACGGCGGTAGCTGATCTTGAAGCTTCGTAAGTTCTTCGAGATAGGCAGGCGGAACTAAGTCAGGGCGGGTAGATAAAGCCTGTCCAATTTTAATAAAGGCAGGTCCTAAAGTTGTCAGCATGACGCGCAGATGAACCGCTTGACGCGCTTCTTTTCTAAAACTGATGCCCGTAATCCGATCCCACCATAGCCGCGCCGCAAACCAGAGAAACGGCAGAAAAATACCAAGTGAACGTCTCCACGCCTGCCACTGACGGGTTCTGTAGTACGCTGCAATCAGCGCTGGATCGTAAACTCCCGCCAAATCTTCCTTTTTAGGCACAAGCGACAGTTCTGACGTAATCATGCCGTCTTTATCGGTGCGAATAAAGAACTGCGGCTCTGCAACTATAGGATCACGATCGGGGTAACCCGTTACAGAGGAGTGATCTTCTTGCAAATCAACCGATGCAATAGGGGAGGCAGGCTTAGAATTGGTAACGTTCATAGGGGAACCGGAGACGGCATGTAAACTATTGTAACAACAAGCCCCGAAGCTTCTACTAATTCCTAGTGAATCATTTTTTGCCTGAACTTGAGGTGTAGCACTATCGCCAGATTACCGAACGATTCGAGCAGAGGAATCCCAACGAAGAGAGAATTGAGGAACAAAGCAAGAGAACATGAGAGCCGACCTTAACTTTCGACCTTAACTTTGAGACACAAACTTTGAAACACACTTGACGATTAAAAAGAACATACTTACTATCAGTAAGACGAAAAAGTGGTTGTGATAAATTCAGCGATCGTTACCATTGATATAGACTCTGTAATTTGACTTTTCCTTTCCCTCAAAAATCGACCCGTCAAACCAGTCGCTAGCGAAGTAGGATCGATGAATCTAAGATTGATAAATCAGCGTCTTCGCCAACTTGTATAAACGCCCATGTTGCTGTCCTTACGGATCGAAAATTTTGCTCTAATTGACCATCTAGAACTAGATTTTGGGTCAGGACTTCACGTTCTTACGGGAGAGACAGGCGCGGGTAAATCCATTATTTTGGATGCGATCGATGCGGCGTTGGGGGGCAAAATTTCCGGTCGGTCGATTCGTACCGGAGAAGAACGAGCGCTGATCGAAGCGACATTTCAGGCAAATTTGGCGCTGAAAGAGTGGTTTGCCGCCGAAGAAATTGAATTAATTGATGACGCAACCGCTGTCTGTACGCGCGAGATTGTGGCCAACCAAAGCGGGCAACGCAATCGATCGCGGATCAATGGCGTCTTAGTCAACAAGCAGCAGATGGAGGCTCTGCGCGATCGCTTGGTCGAAATTACCGCTCAAGGTCAAACCGTTCAGCTTGGGCAGCCCAGCTTACAGCGCGACTGGCTCGACAGCTTTGGAGGATCTGCTCTTTTAAGGCAGCGCGAAGTCGTAAGCAAAGCCTTCTCAACCTATCAGCAAGCGTCTCAAGCGCTCGAAAAACGTCGCCAGTCGGAACAGCAACGTCTGCAACAGCTCGATCTATTTCAGTATCAATTGCAGGATCTTAACGGCGCAAACTTGACCGAACCCGATGAGCTTGAGCAGTTAGAGCAAGAACGCAAACGCCTCGGTCACAGCGTCGAGTTGCAGCAGCAAAGCTTTCAGGTCTATCAAGCGATCTATGAGAACGAAAATGAAGGCGGCGAAGCCTGCGCTGATCTGCTTGGTAAAGCTGAAAACTTGTTAACGGATATGGTGCGGTTTGACGACCAAGTGCAGCCGATTTTAGACATGGTGCTGTCTGCCCTAGCGCAAATCGAAGAAGCCGGACAGCAAATTAACGCTTACGGCGATAGTTTAGAAACCGATCCGCAACGGCTTCAGGAAGTAGAAGAACGAATTGTTGAACTGAAACAAATTTGCCGTAAATACGGGCCTACATTGGCAGATGCGATCGCGCTGCAACACTCCTTGCAAACGGAACTTGAAGAACTGACCGGAGCCGGACAATCGCTCGAAGAATTAGAACAGACGGCTAAGGAACGTCAGAAAGCCCTGACGCAAGCCTGCGATAAACTTACAGGTCTTCGGCAAGCCACAGCGAATGATCTTGAATCTCGTCTCGTTGCCGAACTAAAACCGTTGGCGATGGAAAAAGTGCAGTTCAAGGTCGGTATTAGTGCGATCACACCGACAGCGGCGGGGAGCGATCGCATCACCTATCTCTTCAGCCCCAATCCTGGAGAACCCTTGCAGCCCCTCACCGAAATTGCCTCAGGCGGAGAAATGAGCCGATTTTTGCTAGCACTGCAAGCCTGTTTTTCGCAAGTTGATTCGGCAGAAACTCTGGTGTTTGACGAGATTGACGTGGGCGTGTCGGGGCGAGTGGCACAAGCGATCGCAGAAAAACTGTATCAGTTGGGTCGTCATCATCAGGTGTTGTGCGTCACTCACCAGCCAATCGTCGCTGCAATGGCAGATCATCACTTCCATGTCGATAAACAAGTGATCGATTCGGTCAACGGCAAAAACGGGAAAGCCACAAATGGGAATGGTGCTAAACCTGCTAAAGACGCTGATTTGCGGACGGTGGTGCGAGTCAATCCTCTAGATAGTGACCAGCGACGGCAGGAACTTGCTCAACTCGCAAGTGGACAAGTCGGCTCTAGCGAAAATGCCACAACAGAAGCGGCTGCCTATGCCTTTGCAGAATCGCTACTCGCGCAAGCCGCTACTCTGCGCCAAACTGACTCTACGAATGTCAACAGCACTAACGGTAACAGCTCGAAGGTGAAGACGACTAAGACAAATGAAGCCAAACCAAAAGCACGAAAAGCGAAATCTGCAAAGCAAGCTTAGTCAAGGCGTGATGAAGACGATCGCTATTCATAGGGCGATCTCATCTAAAACTTAACTTCGGCTTTCGGGTCTGATGAGTAACGTTGCGCGTAACCCGCCGTGACTGAACTCTCGAACTCAACTAATAATCTTTAAACGGACGGGTTCACGGGCGTTGTTAGCCTGCTTACTGGGTCAACACAAACCTGGATGGGGTCTTTCATTCACCCACAAGCACTTTGGCGATCGCTTCAATCTGATTGACCACCACCGAAATGTGTCCTTCGTTTGGGAAGATCATCAGTTTAGTTTGAGGTAGACTCACAGCGACTCGCCTTACCAGGTCGAGCGGTACGTTCCTATCTTCTTCACCATAGAACAGCGTTAATGGCATTTGGATTTCATCCAAACTAAAATCCCACTTCCTCAAATAAAGCTGAATATCCCAAGCCGCTCCTCGCGTACCTGAACGCAGTCCTTCGATCGCTGCTTGACGATAAACTTCCATTCGACCCGGTGATTCCAATACTGCATAGTCAGATAGTGGAAGTTGCGGTTTGAACGAAGCAAGCAACCTTTCTGGAGAACTGTTGAGCGATCGCCGCATAACTTTCAGCGACCCTCGATGTAATAAAGGAAATTGTTTGAGGAGTATCCAACTCCAACGATTGAACTGCGGCAAATTGTTGATGGTATCCATTTGCCATGCCCCTGATGCAATCACCACTGTGTGTAATCGTTCGGGAATCTTTGCAGCACAAACAGCAGCATAGCCACCTCCTGCCGAAATGCCCAAAACTGAAAATTTATCCAATCCCAACCCATCAGCAAGCACCTCAACATCCTTCACCCAGTCAGAAAATCCGCGTTTAGGTTGAAAGTCAGACTGCCCAATTCCCGGACGATCTGGTGCAATGACCCGTAACCCCAATCGACTAAAAACTTCATCACCCAACAACAATGGCTCTAATCGAGAAGCTCCACCACCATGAAAGTAAAGAAATGGATGACCATTGGGGTTGCCATATTCTGCATAGGCTAACCGCCGATTGTCAGGTAGAGTCAGCAAATTTGTTGTCTTCATAGCGACTTTTTCCAACGGAGCGCTAAGTCTAGCATTTTATTGTTTTGGAGTTTGCGTCTTTCACAAACAACTTCGCAAGCTAACGACCCTGTTCACCCGCCGCTAGTAACCTCTCGAACTCAATGAAAAAACTCTGTACGGTCGGTGTGCAACGGGATTGTTATACGGTGTTTCTGCTAGAAAACTTCTTCAGCTAAGAGTTGACCCTTCACCCGTTCATATTCATCTTCAAGAAGCCATTCTTGGGCAGCTTCATAGTTGGAGTGGGTGACTACGAGTTTGTAATCAGAGGCAGGATTAAAAATACGACAAGTGCCATCTTGATCACCCACCAGCATGAGAATCTTAGGTGGAAAAAGCACTGAATCAACCCAAAGTTCTAAGAATTTCCAGGTTTTAGCTTGTTCTGCGAGGACTGGTGCGGGGGATTGCATGATACTCACCTGTTGCTTTCACAATTTTGACCTCACCGTAATAAAGCGGAGTTTGGCTCCCATCTGCTCTAATTATGTAGCCGATTGGCTCGGAAAAGTAGAGTCCATAACGTTCGTAATCATCGTCTTCATCCTCGATTCCGGTTCGCTCTCCGCCTGCAATGATAGCCTCTGTAACTCGTTTTAGGGTTTCGCGATCGTTGAATACATGCGCTCTACCCTCTCTTCGGAGCAGTCGCTGGACTTGAGAGGTGTTAGGCAAATGACGATCAATCAGGCTGGGTCGAGGGTCAAGAGTAATATCTCGGTCAATGCCGCTCATGGATTAGGCGATTGCATACATCTTAGAACCGCTCATTGTAATCTGCTACATTAATCGAGATTACTTGCCACATGTGATACGAGGAAAAGAAAGTCTATTTATGACTTCAGCCCAACCCAGCCCAGCTTAAATCCTCTCGGCTGACTGACTCACCCTCATGGGTAACTCGAAAAGATCGCCCTGTCGTCATTCAACATAATCTTGCACTCAAGAGATTTCTACGCGTTTCGGCGCAAAGCATCTCGGTTCGGGGAACCCTGAACGCAGGACGTAGCCAAAATCCTGTATGAACCCCGCATCTTCGCATCTGCCCGATTCGACAGTCATCAGCCCAATCCTTGAGAACTTGGCGGAGCCGTTTCCTTCGGAGTTGCGCTTCGCACCAACCGCATCTGCCATTGAAACGGTGGAACTGAATGAAAAAGACACCATTGAGGTTCAGTCTTCAGCGTTGGCGAAAGCGAATAGTGGTTTAGCAACGTCCAAAGGCAAGTTCGCGTCTTTTCTTGCACCCTTGACGCAAGATAAATTTAAAGAAGTCGTTCATGACGTTGAATACAAGCTTCAGATCGTCAATCAGACCCTCTCAATGCTAGACATGCAAGGGTTTGAAACGATTTTAGAAGAGATGCTTAACTCGATTACGGCAAAGACGGGGGAACTGCTCAACGCCGATCGCACCACCATTTATCTGCTTGACGAAGAAAAGCACGAACTCTACACGACGATCGCATCGGGCAACGGGGGACGGGCAATCGAAATTCGGTTTCCTGCCGATCAGGGCATTGCAGGCGAAGTCGCCACCTTCAAACGCCCAGTCAATATTCCTTACGATTTTTTTGACGATCCGCGATCGGCACAAGCCAAGATTCAATACAAGAAGACAGGTTATCGCACCTATACGATGCTGACCTTGCCGTTGCTCACCGATGACGGCGCGTTGGTTGCGGTAGTGCAGCTAATTAACAAACTCAAACCAAGCTGTAATGGCGTTCTTCCTCTCGACCAGCGCATTCACCTATCTGGTTTTACCCCCTATGACGAACAGCTTTTTACAGAATTTGCGCCCTCGATTCGGCTGATTCTAGAGTCGTCCCGGTCGTTCTACATCGCGACGCAAAAACAACGCGCCGCTAATGCTCTGATCAAAGCCACTCAATCGTTGAGCCAAAGCAGTTTAGATTTGGATGACACGCTCAAACGAGTGATGGACGAGGCGAAGCAGTTGATGAACGCCGATCGCAGTACCTTGTGGTTAATTGATCGCGATCGCAACGAGATCTGGACACGCATTGCTATTTCTGCCGATACCTACAAAGAATTGCGCCTGCCGATTGGCGTTGGGTTCGCTGGACAAGTCGCGGCAACGGGAGAAGTGATCAACATTGCGTTTGACCTCTACGATCACGACGGCGCAGAAACCGCGAAGCAAACCGACAAAGCCAACGGTTATCGGACCTGTAGTTTATTGTGTATGCCCGTTTGCAATGCTGACGGTGAGCTAATCGGCGTGACGCAATTGGTCAACAAAACCAAACAAGGCGAATTTCCGGCTTACGATCCGCAGGGTTGGCCTCAAGCGCCTGAGCAGTGGAAATCAAGCTTCAATCGCAGCGACCAAGACTTTATGGAGACCTTCAACATTCAGGCCGGGGTCGCCCTTCAGAATGCTCGACTGTTTGAAACGGTGAAGCAGCAAGAACAAATGCAGCGAGATATTTTGCGATCGCTCTCCAATGGGGTCATCTCCACCGACAAAGAAGGCACCATCATTGCCGCAAACGAAAGCGCTAAGAAGTTACTCGGTTTGAAAGGTGATGACGTGATTGAAGGTCGCTCCGTTGCTGATCTGATCACCATCGAGAAAGGCAACTTCTCGTCCTGGTGCCGAATGGCATTAGAGGCGCGAAATCAGCAGCAGTACTATCCCGACCGGATCTTGCAACCTGTGCGAGGTGAAGAGCAGCACAGCATTAATTTGTCGATTAATACGATCGCGGATGCCAACGACAGCCAAAAAGTTTCTGGAGCGTTGGTTGTGATGGATGACATCAGCGACGAAAAGCGGCTCAAAAGTACGATGTATCGCTACATGACTCAAGAGTTAGCCGAACAGTTGCTAGAGAATCCCGACGCTGCCAAAATGGGCGGCGATCGCAAAGAAGTAACGGTTCTGTTCTCTGACATTCGCAGCTACACCACGCTGACCGAAACGCTGAAAGCGGAAGAAGTGGTGGAAATGCTGAATCAGTATTTTGAGTCGATGGTTGAAGCTGTGTTTATGCACAAAGGCATCCTCGATAAGTACATTGGAGATGCGATCATGGCGGTTTTTGGCTCTCCCTTACCGCTCGACGATCACGAATGGATGGCCGTTAAAACGGCGGTTGAAATGCGCCGCCGCCTTGCCATTTTTAACACCCAACGCGCCGCCCGAAATCAGCAAACGATTAACATTGGCATTGGCATTAACTCGGATACCGTAATTAGCGGCAACATTGGCTGTAGCAAACGCATGGAGTTTACGGCAATTGGAGATGGGGTCAATCTTGGTGCGCGACTCGAAGGCGCAAGCAAGATCTACGGAACTGATATTGTGATTAGCGAAAGTACCTATCGTCCCTGTGCTGATCGGATTTGGGCGCGAGAACTCGACTTCATTAAAGTCAAAGGTAAAAACAAACCCGTTGCAGTGTATGAATTAGTTGGATTGAAGACAGACGCGATCGCAGACCAAACGAAACAGGTGATCGAGCATTACCACAAAGCGCGAGAGCATTATTTGAAGCGCAAGTTTGCCGTTGCCGTTGCCGAGTTTGCAGCCGTTCTAGAAATCGACTGCCATGACAAAGCTGCGGCCCTTCACATGGATCGCTGTCAATACTGGCTCCAACATCCTCCAACCGAGGATTGGGATGGCTCATGGACACTGACAGAAAAATAGACAGAATCCTTAGCCAATGATCAAAGAGTAACTGTAGTAGGTCAGTCTAAGAGTAAGGAGTAGGTCAATCTAAGTATCTACCGAGTTCTACACTCGCTATACTCACTATTTAAATCCGTTGCCAATATCTCCAAATTATCTCGACCTAACAACCTAAATTGGGCGGCCCTCACTATCTTGCATTCGCTGATCAAGTTCTTGACTTTGCAATTTTGCTTGATCCGTCAGCAATTCTAGCTCCTTCTTCTGACGCTTCAAGTCTTCTTCGAGGTCTTGAATTTGCTCCCGGCGAGCCTCAAGCTCTAGAGTACGCCGCTCCAGTTCTTGACTCTGAAGGGTCAGCGACTGCCGCCACTGTTCTGCACGCTCGGTTTCTTGTTGTAAAAATGCAGGCGTAATTCCATAGCTGAGGTACTTTTGAACGAGTTCTAGCACCCAATCAGTCGCTTCCCTAATACTAGCGACCTGATGACTACTCGAAAACTCAACTAGTACTAAAAGATCTTCACTGTAGGCAGCAGCGTCTGTTGAAAGAATAATGTCTTGCTCTGGCTCTAGCGTCCAAACATGCTCAGATTTTTGAGATGCCAGCAAGCGTAGCCCTGCCTTGCCTAAATAGCCTTTCTTCTGAATTTGTGCCAAGTACAGCATTGCTATTTTCTCTACTTATTTCAAAAGAAAAACATGATGAGATTAACTATTCTAAAGTGAGCGTTAAAGCTCTGTCTAAGATTTCTCGAGGCTTATTCGACTCAAGGGTGTTTGATGAAACGAATTCTCAATCAGACAACATATTTTTTCCTACTTTGAAGTAGAAATCGTAAAACACCTTAAGATGTAATTTATATAATTGAAAATACTTGAGATTCATAGTTTTCTCCGAATGTATATTGACAGTTTTATGCAGTTTCAATCTGATGCAACTCAATAGATTATTCGGATGGGCTATTTGGATATTACGGTTAATTACACAGAAGTATAGCTTTTTCGCTCTTTGTCGCTATATTGGTTTTTTTGAACATTTGGAATCCTTACATAGGTAAAGAGACGTTCAAGGAGAACGCCTCTGTGCATTAGATGCGATCCTTCGGAGCTTCGCAGAGCGAATCGCATTGTTACAAGCGCTCAAGCTTAGCTCGCAAAATTTCGGCTTGGGTTTTCGCTTCTGCTAAAGCCTCTCGCGCGGTCTGGACAACATCTTCTGGAGCCTTATCCACAAATTTTGGATTGCTCAATCGTCCCGTGAGCGCCTGAGCTTCGGCTTCTGCTTTCTTCAAGTCTTTCTCAGCTTTAGCCCGCAGCGCAGCAACGTCGATCAAGCCAGCAAGAGGGATAGCGACTTGAATGGTTCCAACGACTCCTACAATGGATTGAGAATCGGACTGAGAATCGGTTTGAGAGCCTGTGGTTTGAGAATCTCCAGTCTGAGATCCAGCTTGAGAGTCTTCCGTTGCTCTAGAACCATCTGGTAAGGTCTTCACCTCTGAAGTATCCGGCTCCCCGATTACTTCTGTTGTAAATTGCTGAATTTGCTGAAGTAGCTGTTGGCGATCGCGGCTTCTCAGCAGACTGTGATAGCTAAACCACCCCGAATATCCGATTCCAATGATTTCCAGCACCGGAGCCAGCAACGGAATTTCATGAACGGTAGTCAAAATCGCAGCCAACACTTTGAGCGTGATGGCGATAAAAACGATCAGACCAACCGACAGAATGGGCTTGTGATGCTTAGCAAAGAAGTTACCAGTGGCATCTAGCGCCGTTGCGAGAACAGATTGAGCATCCTCCGATAAGGTATCCGATAAACCAACTGGAGCCGCACCTTCCGAGGCATGGGCTTCGGTTTGGGTAGAAATGGTAAGTTGCTTGACTTTGGCAAGATCTTGAATGTACGGCTGACCTACCGTGAGAATATACCGTTCGCGATCGCTCTCGGTCTGCAAATTCGCTTCCACTTTCGCGCCGGGTTTGATGTCTGCTTCAGCTCGCAAATTACGAATCGTGCGAATTGTTTCAATAATCAAGTCAAACTGTTGCTCTAAGTCAGTATCGATCAGCATCTCATTGGGAATCGGATAGCGCTGCAAGGCTAACGTTTCTCCCGATGCTTCACTGGTCTGGGTTAAGGTGTGCCAAATCTCTTCAGTGATGTGAGGCATGAAGGGATGCATCAGTTTCAGCGTTCCTTCTAAAACAAAAGCGAGGGTCTGCTGGGCCGTGAGCCGCGATGCCTCATCGTCTCCCTGCAAGCGAGACTTCGCGAGTTCGATGTACCAATCGCAGAAATCGCCCCGGAAGAATTCGTAGAGTAACTTTGCCGCTTCGCCTAAACCGTACTGATCGATTGCGCCTCGAATTTGACGGCTGACTTGGTGAAACCGGGAGAGAATCCAGCGATCGCTTAACTCCAATTTGCTCGTATCCGGTTCGCCCAATTGCTTTGGCGTTTTACCGTCTAAATTCATCAAAACAAATCGAGAGGCATTCCAGATTTTGTTGGTGAAATTTCGCGCGGCTTCAACTGATTCAGACTCATCCGTTTTGCGGTTATAGGCAAGCCGAATATCTTGTCCTGCGCCTGTAACTTCTCGAACCAGCGTATAGCGCAGAGCGTCGGTTCCGTACTTATCAATCAGAATCAAAGGATCGATGCCGTTGTTTGCCGATTTCGACATCTTTTTATTGTTCTCATCGCGCACCAATCCATGAATATAGACATCCTTGAAGGGCATTTGCCCAGTAAAGTGTCCAGCCATCATGGTCATGCGGGCAACCCAGAAAAAGATGATGTCAAACCCAGTTACTAAGGTGGCGGTCGGATAGTAGCACTTAAAATCAGCGGCAGATTCATCCGACCAACCAAGGGTTGAAAAAGGCCATAGTCCAGACGAGAACCACGTGTCTAATACGTCGGGGTCTTGCTCTAATCGAACATCTGCGCCAAATCTTGCGATCGCTTTTTCTCTCGCTTGATCTGCGGTTCGAGCCACGACAAACGGCGTATCGTCCGTGATCTCGCCATTGGTTTCGCTCACCGCATACCACGCAGGAATTTGATGTCCCCACCACAACTGACGAGAAATACACCAATCTTTTAGGCTCACGAGCCAGTCGCGATACACCTTTGTCCAGCGATCGGGAATGAAATCGGGCGAGCCTTGATCGTCAAGAGCAGTCAGCGCACGGCTAGATAGGGGTTCAATTTTGACAAACCACTGAGTTGAAATCAACGGTTCGATAGGAACTTTGCCGCGATCGCTGTAGGGAACCGTATGCTTATAGTCTTCAATCTTGACGAGGAAGCCTTCTTCTTCCAGTTTCTTCACGACGTTCTTTCGCGCTACGAACCGATCTTGCCCCTCAAATTCCCCAGCGTTCTCGTTGAGGGAGCCATCTTTATTCATGATGCTAATGAACGGAAGTTTATGCCGCATCCCCATCTCAAAGTCGTTGAGGTCATGAGCAGGCGTAACCTTAACGCAGCCCGTACCAAAGCTTGGATCAACCGCATCATCGGCAATAATCGGAATTTCGCGTCCCATCAACGGCAGCGTTAGCGTCTGACCCACCAGATGCTTATAGCGATCGTCGTTCGGATTCACTGCCACTGCCGTATCGCCTAGCATCGTCTCAGGGCGAGTCGTCGCAACTTCCACAGAACCAGTCCCGTTGGTCAGAGGATAGCGAAAATGCCACAGATGCCCGTTCACTTCCTGGTTTTCAACTTCTAGGTCAGAAACGGCAGATTGACTCGCAGGACACCAGTTCACCAGATATTTGCCGCGATAAATCAGTCCTTCTTCGTAGAGCTTGTTAAACGCATCAAGAACAGCGATCGACAGCCCTTCATCCATGGTGAAGCGTTCTCGTGACCAATCTACCGACACCCCTAACCGACGGAGTTGATTAACGATCGTGCCTCCCGATTCTGCTTTCCACTGCCAAGCGCGTTCTAAAAATTTTTCTCGTCCCAAGTCATGACGAGTTTTGCCCTCGGCTTTAAGCTGCCTCTCTAAAATGGCTTGGACGGCAATACTGGCGTGGTCGGTTCCAGGTAGCCAAAGAGTATTGTCACCCAGCATTCGATGATAGCGAATCAAAACATCGATCAGCGAGCTCTCAAACGCATGCCCCATGTGCAAACTTCCTGTCACATTGGGTGGCGGAATCACGATGCAGTAGGGGTCACCGGGCTGATTGGGATCTGCCTTAAAAACTTGCTTGTCTTCCCAAAACTTCTGCCACTTCGATTCAGTGGTAGTCGGATCGTATTGGCTAGGCAGCGTAGGGAGTGTTGCAGTCATTGGACAACCGGAGATACTATGGAGTGCTTATTTGTCATGATAAACGCTCTCACGCAAACCACATGCAGAGGCTCACGCTTCAGCGCTGAATCTAGTGATAAAAATGGGTGCTTCCGACCAGAAACACCCATTTTGTCCTCTCACTATAGAAACCAACCTAGAAGAAACCAACACAGAAACCAATATTCTACAGACCAGTACTGTAGAAATTAGTCAAGATAGCCCATCAGCGCAGGAGCATCATCGATCGCGTTGCTATAAATTGGACGCTGTCTCAGCACCATCTCCGCGTGCATCAACCCTGGATTGCTCACCATAATGGGGCGATGTCCAGGCAAATCTACATCGTCGATCAGCTTCACTTCGTCAAAGAAAATTGGGCGATTTCCTATCATCTCCGCAATTCGGAGATGGCTTGATGTGACGGGGCGACCTGCTCCCATCGTTCCAACAATGTCGAGATGGCTAGCACCGATCGGGCGAATGCCGCCGTCTAGAATCGTGCCAACAATCTCTAGATCACTTGGCATGGTCGGACTGCCCGCAAGGACGATCGCGGTCTGCTGATGCTGATCAGACTGATCCTGATCGTGCAGTCGCATCCCGCCTTTTTTGTCCCCGTTTTCACCTGCGTCTTCAGGCGTCACATCGATCGCGTCTTCCTTCGTACTCATGGGTTATACCTCCAATTTAATTAGGTCACCTTAGAACTTACTGTTTTTCTTAATCGAGCATTCAAGATGGCAAAAGGGGACACCTTGCAGCATCCCCAACGGCTTCCCGCTCAGCGCGCTTACACTCGTGCTGCAATCTTCGCTTCAGTCTTGGTCAACCGCTCATAGGTGGCTCTCATTTTCAAGCCCGTCAGGACTTGCCACAAGCCTGTCCCGTTATTAGAACCAGGATATTCGCGGTGTTGCAACAGCAGTTCGGTTAACTCGCCGTTGTGCTTGGCAGAAGTGGCGCTTAAGTGCTGCTCGATGTAGATAACTTCTTCGAGCAGGTCAAACTGACCATCAACTTCCAAGATCGAAACACTGTGACCGTAATATTCGTTCGGTCCGTAGTGCATCTTGATGCCGGGATAGGAGCAGGTCAACTTGCGACCGCAGGGAATCCAATCGATCGTCGAACCTTCGTCAAACAAGTAGGCTGGCTCAAATCCTTGCACGCCATCGCGCTGGATCATCTGCACCCGCAGCACCTTCCGCTCTTTGTCATCTTTGATCAGTTGAGTCGGCATCACGCGAATCACGACATCCGCGTTTCCTTTTTGAGGATCGATGTACGCATCAAAATCGGGTTTCCGAGAGTTGATGGCCGCTAACACATCGTTATAGCTATGACCCCGCTCTGCCATGTCACGCTGAATCTTCCACGCGATCTTCACCTCATCGGTGATGTCGAGATAGACGCTGAAGTCGAGCAGTCCACGCACTCGCTCATCGTAGAGGGGATGCAAGCCTTCAATGACAACGACATGATTGGGTTCGATGACTTCTGGCGGATCAATCTCTCCAGTTTCGTGGTTATAAATCGGCTTTTTGATACTTTCGCCACTCTTGAGAGCTTTGATCTGCTCGTACATTAGATCAAAGTTGTTGGCTCGTGGATCAAGTGCGGTAATGCCCGTTTCTTTGCGCTGTTTCCGATCCAGACTGTGGTAATCGTCGAGGCAGATGACTGTGACGAAATCTTCCCCGAACAAATCTGTGATTCGGCGCAGAAACGTGGACTTACCGCACCCGGAGTCTCCGGCGACGCCAATCAGAACCACGCGGTCTGGCTTACTGGTCATGGGTTTCCTCTTAAAATAAAACGTGATCAACAAACAGTTAGGAAGGTCAGCCAAAATGTGGCTGTCGATAAAAGCCTCATCCAAGTGATGACGACCCAGCGATAGAAGGAACGTCACTTGCTCCACGATTCGCGCACAGCGCAACTCTGCAGGAACTACCTACACCCGCGAAAACCAGCACAGCATATTTTTACTACTTGGAAGAAGAAATGTGTTTCTTCCTATTCGCAGAAAAATGCCTTGCAAGCAGCCAGGGAAGGCTCAAGGCGACGCATTAAGTATTTATACTACCTGCTATGGCTGATTCTACCAAAACACGATCCCGTCCACAAGATTTGTGGCAATGAAAGATTGAGAAAGGAGACATCGAAAGAGAGCAAATTGGATTTGATTGGGCGCGAGCGAATATTCGTTTGAACTTTAGGATTAATTTGAACTTTACAATTAAAGCGATCGCGGTGTCCAGAAGCTCTGTAGAGTAATGACGAGAGCAACTTTTGTAAAGGTGTGCTTTTTAGATTCGGCTTGGTCGTGTCGTAAAATACCGTTTAGGGCAAACTCATCATTCCGCAACTGGTCTTTTCACGGGTTGCCTTTCCACAAAGAACGGTGCATGTTTGTTTGAAAGCACGCCTTGCAGCACAATAATCAAGTTAGGTTAGGTCGGAGAAATTCAGAGCAATGTACAATTCGAGCGCATCGAGTGCTGCTAACTCCCTTTCTGGCAGCCGTATGTTCCGTTATGAGGTGGTGGGTCTGCGCCAAAACGGAGCCACCGATCAGCAGAACTATCCTATTCGGAAAAGTGGCAGCACGTTTATCACGGTTTCTTACGATCGCATGAGCGACGCCATGCAGCGCATCACCCGAATGGGCGGAAAAATTGTCAGCATTCAGCCTTTAGACACTAATGGCTCTTCTGCTGAAAACGTTACCGTTGGACAGACTACATCCTCTGCCAAGCAGGAAACTGTTCAAGAAGGCACATCAACAGGAGAGAAAAGCAAGCCAATGACTCAAGCAAAGGCTAAAGCTGATGTACCCGTTAATATTTATCGACCCAACGCTCCTTTCGTTGGGAAATGTACATCAAACGAAGAATTAGTGGCTGAAGGCGGCATTGGTACAGTCCGTCACATCATGTTCGATATTTCAGCGGGCGATTTGCGCTATCTGGAAGGACAAAGTATCGGAATTATTCCACCCGGAACGGATAAAAACGGCAAGCCAGAAAAGCTCCGGCTGTATTCGATCGCGTCTACTCGCCACGGCGATGAGGTAGACGATAAAACCGTTTCGCTCTGCGTTCGGCAGCTAGAGTACAAGCATCCTGAAACGGGTGAAACTGTATACGGAGTCTGCTCGACCTACCTGTGCAACCTCAAACCAGGCGATGATGTAAAAATCACAGGTCCAACCGGTAAGGAAATGCTGCTGCCTGAAGACACCGATACCAACGTCATCATGATGGCAACGGGAACTGGAATCGCGCCGATGCGAGCTTATCTCTGGCGTCAGTTCAAAGACAAAGAGAAAGCAGCCAATCCTGAGTATCAGTTCAAGGGATTCTCTTGGCTGATCTTCGGTATTCCAACTTCGGCAAATATTCTCTACAGAGTTGAATTAGAGGAAATGCAGGCGAAGTATCCGGATCACTTCCGGCTCACGAATGCAATTAGCCGTGAGCAGAAGAATAAGGATGGCGGCAGAATGTATATTCAAGACCGTGTAGCGGAACATGCGGCAGAACTTTGGCAACTAATGCAAAGTGAGAAAACTCACACTTACATCTGTGGTCTCAAAGGCATGGAAGATGGGATTGATGCGGCACTTTCGGTTGAAGCCGAGAAAGCAGGCGTCGTTTGGAAGGAGTTCCGTAGCGCTATGAAGAAAGCGGGTCGCTGGCACGTTGAAACGTACTAATTGCGATTAGCGAATAGAGTCTAAACCGGGAGAACTGATTCAGGTTCTGCCCGGTTTTTTAGCGTTTGATGAGCGATCGCTCTTCAGCATTTGTAGGGTAGTGATGAAGAGCGATCGCCAAACGGTAATCGGCTCATCTATTTACGCCTTCTTCACTAACTGCTATTTTCCCGAAAGGCTCTTGTACTATGAAGGAAAGTTTATAGGGTCAGAATAATGAGTGCTGGAAGCAACTCAAGAATTAAGTTTGGAACCGACGGTTGGCGCGGCATTATTGCCGATGATTTCACCTTCTCCAACGTTTGCAAAGCCACCCGCGCGATCGCAAGCTATCTCGAAACGGCCTATTCAAAAGACCGTCCGGTACTCGTTTGCTACGACACGCGCTTTCTTGCCGATCAGTTTGCTCACACTGCCGCAGGCGTTTTGGCAGACCTAGGCTGGACGGTAAAAATTGTCGATCGCGACTGTCCGACTCCTGTGATTGCCTACAGTGCTCGTCACCTCAATTCGGCTGGAGCACTGATGTTTACAGCAAGCCACAACCCAGCTCCTTACTGCGGCATCAAATATATTCCTGACTATGCCGGCCCAGCCACCACCGAAATTACCGATACGATCGTTGCCAATTTAGACAGAGCTTCGGATGCCATGCCCAGTGGCAAGAGTGCCGACAAAGTTTCGATCTTTGATCCCAAGCCTGCTTATCTCAACTTTATCTACAGCATTCTAGATGTCGAGCGGATTCGCAACGCCAAACTGAAGGTCAAGTATGACGCGCTCTACTCCACTTCTCGCGGCTATTTGGATACTGTTTTGGAGCATTGTGGCTGCGAAACGGAGAGCTTCCATACCTATCGCGACGTGCTGTTTGGGGGCGGAATGCCTGAACCGAAAGGCGAACAGCTAGAAGGATTAGTTGCAGCCGTGAAGCACGATCAGGCTGATCTCGGCTTAGCCACCGATGGAGATAGCGATCGCTTCGGGATCGTTGACGAGCAAGGCAACTTCCTGACGCCTAACACCGTTCTGCTGCTGCTCGCGCGCCACCTCGTTAAGAACAAAGGCAAGAAAGGCGCGATCGTTCGCACTGTCGCCACGACTCATTTGTTAGATAATTTCACGAGAAAATATAATCTCGACTTGTATGAAACGCCTGTTGGCTTTAAGTACGTCGGTGAGAAAATGCGCGAAACCACTGTTTTGATTGGCGGTGAAGAATCGGGTGGACTGAGTGTGATTGGTCACATTCCTGAGAAAGACGGAGTGTTGGCAAACATGCTAGTTGCTGAAGTGATCGCTTACGAAGGCAAACCGCTCAGCCAGTTAGTGCAAGAAGCGATCGCAGAAGCTGACGGTCCGCTTTTCAACACTCGTCTCGATATGCACCTCACCAACGAACATAAAGAAGCGGTCTTAGAATCGGTGACCAAAAATCCGCCGTCTAACGTTGCAGAGATTCGTGTGGCAGAAGTTGGTCGCAAAGATGGCATCAAACTGTACTTAGAAGAAGGAAGCTGGGTACTGCTGCGCCCCTCGGGAACAGAACCTCTGATCCGGGTGTATGTCGAAACGAACTCCCCTGCCAAACTGAATCAGATCTCTGAGTACATGGAGAGAATGATTCATCAGATTGAACCTGTTGCTGTTTAGGGATGAAGGATGAGGGATGAAGGATGAAAAGTGAAGAAAAAGGGAGAATGAGACTAAACCATTCCGATCAACTTAAAGTTCTTTCATCCCTCATCCCTCATCCCTAACTTATGAGAACTCTCGCAACTCTAATCACAGCTTGCATCATCGGCGGTTGGATTGCCGCGATCGCCATCATCTCGGTGCAAAATGCTGCGCCCGTCTCCTTTCGCTTTCTCACAATCCAAACAATTGAACTTCCGTTTGGATTAGTACTCGCCTTTAGTGCCGCGATCGGCATGATTGGGGCCGCGATCGCCCAGCCCCTGCTCGGCTTTTCTCGTCCTCAGCGCAACGATGACCAGTATTAGCGACGCGGCTACAGCGCGTAGACTTGCCCATCGATCAGCAAGCGCGTAATGCCTTTTGCTTGCAGATGGTTGGCTGCTTTTTGCAACACCCGGCTGTCGGGCACTTTGATCACCCGTTGCGTCCGAATGTTAGAAAACCGTCTCGCGACGCGGTGATTATCAAACACAGGCAGCGTTCTTTCCTGGATCTCCTCCGACGGAATCTGCCCTAATTCAGCAAATTCTTGAAGCGGGCGGGCAACCAATTCGGCTGAGCGATCGACGACTAGGTAACATGTTCTGGGTATCGCGGCCTCGGCAATCGGCAACACCTGGATAAAATCCGTCGCGCTCAGTTGAATTGAGGGAAGCACAGGCGTATCATCGCCATCCTCGTCATCATCATCAAACTCGCCGCTCAGCGCTGAATCAAGATCATCATCATCGTCGTCTTCGTCTTCCTCATCATCCTGAGCTACAACACTGTGCTGAAGCGTCAAATCGGCTCCGATTATCTTTTTAACAGATGGTGCAGGTTTCTCAGGTTCTGTGACGGCATCAGTACTCAGCAAGTCACCCAGTTCCACTTCCTCCCCTACTGAAGACGGCTTCTGCGAGGCTCCCGAAGAACGACGCAGCACTGGAGCAGTGACTTTCTTTGGTTCTGGTTCGGGGATGGGTTCTGGTTCGTAAATAGGTTCTGGTTCGGGGATGGATTCCAGTTCATATAGAGAGGGTTGCAGCTCTACGACAGGTTCTAATTCGACAGGTTCTAATTCAGCCGCCTTTGATTCAGCCGCCTCTGCGACAGGTTCTGTCTCTAGCAAATTGCCCTGAACTGTTGCTCCACTACTAAATCGGGCAGTCCGCTTCTGTTGAATCAGGCTCTCATATTCTTCAGACGACAAACTCGTTTTGAGAATGCGGCTAATCGTGGTGTTGCTGACACCATAGTGTTCCGCCAGCGTCAAGGTTGTGTGACCTGGTTGACGATATAGCTCAACAATGTCCTGTTTGTCCGAATCAGTTAGTCTGCGAGAACTCATGCCTAAGAGCGCCGATGCTTAGAGGGCGATCGCTAAGATTACTGCTCTATTCTATGTCGAATCCTCAATTTGTTAGATGAAAGCATTCTAGAGACAATCATTAGAAACGATATTCTCTCCTCTATGGACAGTATTCAAAATCGAGTACGCCAGTTTTTTCAGAATGACTCATTCAAAATTACGGTTAATCATTCCAAGTTAACTTGGAATGATCGATCACCGTGATCAATGCTCGCTCAAAAGTAAAACCAGGAAGGAGCAAATTTCTTTCCTGGTTTTATCGAACACTGTTTTTATTGAACAAAGACAACTTGAACAAAAACAACCGATTTCATGACAGATCCAAAGTTATGCCTATGGTTTACCGACCAATGCCGACACACCGGAAGCCTGCTGCTTCTAACGCAGAGCAGTCAAGGAAGTTCCGTCCATCAATCAAAATAGGGCTGTGCATTAGCGTTGCCATCTTGCCGAAGTCAAGCGTTTGAAACTGTTGCCATTCGGTGACGAGGACAAGCGCATCACAGCCATCCGCTAGCCGTTCTGCATCAGTTTCAACAATGACATCAGACAAGCCGTGACGCATCCCACTTTGAGAAATGATGGGGTCGTAGGCTTTCACTTTGGCTCCCAACCGCACTAAGTTTTCAATCATGCTGAGAGCGGGTGCATCGCGCAGGTCATCCGTATCCGGTTTGAAGGTCAGACCCAGCAGCCCTACCGTTTTGCCTTTTAAGATCTTGAGAACTTGCTGCAATTTCTCAATCACAATCAGGCGCTGACGCTGATTGACGCTAACTGCCGCTTTGAGAAGTTGACTCTCGTAGCCGTAATCGTCGGCGGTGTGGATCAAAGCAGAAACGTCTTTCGGGAAGCAAGATCCACCCCAACCCAGTCCAGGCTGCAAGAATTTACTACCAATTCGCGAATCCAAACCAATCCCTTTCGCGACTTGCATTACGTCTGCGCCGACGCGATCGCAGATGTTTGCGACTTCATTGATAAAGCTGATTTTTGTGGCTAAGAACGCATTCGCCGCATACTTAATCATCTCTGCCGAGCTAATATCGGTTACAAGCACCGGAACGGTAGGGGCAGACGGATCTTCTGCAAACTGACGGCTCACAATGGGAGCATAGAGTTCTTGCATCAACGCGATCGCGCGATCGCTGCTGCTGCCCAGCACAATTCGATCCGGGTTGAAGGTATCGTAAACGGCTGACCCTTCTCGCAAAAATTCAGGATTGCTGACGACATCAAAATCATATTCCCCGACAAGGGCAGTGGTTGTAATGCCCTTGTCGCCGCTAACACCCGCCAGAATGGGTTGAGCTTCAGACTTTTGGCGCTCAGCCACACCATCAAGAACAATCATTCTGACCCAATCCCCCGACCCAATTGGCACGGTTGATTTGTTGACAATTACTTTGTAGCCGCCACTGAGGTTAGAGCCGATCCCACGAGCGACCGCTTCTACATAGCGAGTATCGCTCTCACCATTTGGCAAAGCGGGTGTCCCCACGGCGATAAAGAGTACTTGTCCGTGGGCAACCCCAGCGGCAAGGTCGGTTGTAAATTCAAGCCGCTTGGCTTGAATGGCAGATTGCATAATATCTGACAGCCCAGGTTCAAAAATTGGAGACTGCCCCGACTGCATCAGTTTGACTTTAGCTTCGTTGTTGTCAACGCAAATCACATGATGACCCGCATGAGCTAAAGAAGCGCCAGTGACCAAGCCAACGTATCCCGTACCAATGACACAAACACGCATGAGAACTCCTTAATAAATAGGTGAACGATCGCGGGATCAGCGAGAACTCTGAAAGATCCTCTCTTTACCCGTGAATGATTTGAACGTGAAGGAACTTTCTTCAACCAACCGTTAAGGTTCCCCCTGATGACAAGCTCGCGAGCACTGCCGTTAGAGATGAGCTACCGACTCAGGTTGTGGTGTGGTCGGTGTAACGCGATCGCGGAAGTCAGCGATCGTGCGCTCTAACCCTGCTTGAAGCGGAATGGCCGGTTCCCAGCCCAACTGCGTTTTGGCACGAGTAATATCAGGCTTGCGGCGGCGGGGATCATCTTGAGGCAGCGGCTCAAACTTCACCGACGTGCCTGGATTGATCATTTGCTGAATCGTTTGAGCCAATTCTAGAATGGTGTACTCGCCCGGATTGCCCAAATTTATAGGACCAATGGAGTTGCCGTTCATCAGGCGCATCAGTCCCTCGACCAAGTCTGAGACGTAGCAAAAACTACGCGTTTGAGAGCCATCCCCGTAAACTGTAAGCGCCTCTCCTCGCAAGGCTTGCACAATCAGATTGCTCACGACTCGTCCATCGTTTTCGAGCATCCGAGGACCGTAAGTATTGAAGATTCGCGCAACCCGAATGTCTACATCATTCTGGCGGTGATAGTCAAATGCCAGGGTTTCGGCAACCCGCTTTCCTTCGTCGTAGCAACTGCGGATACCAATCGGGTTGACATTGCCCCGATACTCTTCTGGCTGGGGATGTACTTCTGGATCGCCGTACACCTCAGAAGTAGACGCTAAGAGAAACCGAGCCTTGACCCGCTTTGCCAGCCCTAGCATGTTGAGCGTGCCCATCACATTTGTTTTGATGGTTTTAACCGGATTGTACTGGTAATGCACTGGCGAGGCAGGACACGCCAAATGATAAACTTGGTCGACTTCGAGCCGAATCGGTTCTGTGATGTCGTGGCGAATCAGTTCAAAGTTGTGATGCCCCATCCATTGCTGGAGGTTGCGTTTGTGCCCAGTGTAGAAGTTGTCGAGGCAAACAACGTCGTGCCCCTGTTGCATAAGGCGATCGATGAGATGGGAGCCAATAAACCCCGCACCACCAGTAACAAGAATTCGCATAGGTCTAAAAAATCCGCAGTTAGAGTTGCAAACGGGCAAGGGAAAGGAACGTTGGTTAGAAGGTTGCTTAGATAATGCCTTGCTTGCCAAAAGTGTACCCAGGAGGCAATCGTGCATCACGAAGCGCTGCGACTAAAGCAAGTCCGATCGTGAGAAAGAAGCGCGGCTAACAGGCTTAACTTTTTTCAAGAATCTAACAAAATTACTGAAAGCCAACTTCTAACAATTCAAGTTTTCATGAAAACTTTAAAGCATCTGTGCAATATTACTTATTCTTATAGGTTTTGATATATTGATATGTTTTTGATAAAAAGCCCCTCTTTAGTGTTAAAGAGGGGCTTTAAAAGAAATCAGTCGAGCTTTACCCTTGTTCGTTTGAAAGGCGTAGTACTGCCATAAATGCCTCTTGTGGAACATCAACTGTTCCGATCGCTTTCATGCGCTTTTTGCCTTTTGCCTGCTTCTGCAACAGCTTTTTCTTCCGAGAAATATCACCGCCGTAGCACTTAGCAAGAACGTCCTTCCGAATGGCAGAGATATGTTCGCTGGCAATTACCTTACTGCCGATCGCGGCTTGAATTGGAATCTTGAACTGGTGACGCGGAATCAGTTCTTTGAGCTTTTCGGTGAGGGCACGTCCGACTCCATAGGCTTTGTCGCGGTGAACAATCGTGGCTAGCGGGTCAACCGGATCACCATTAATCAGGATATCGAGCCGGACTAAGGCATTCTCGCGATCGCCAATCAGTTGATATTCCATGCTGGCGTAGCCGCGCGATCGCGACTTCATCTGATCGAAGAAATCGGTCACCACTTCGGCTAGGGGCATCTCATAAATCAGCGTTGTCCGTCCGGGCGTCAGATACTTCATATCTTTGAAGATGCCACGCCGAGTTTGACACAGCTCCATCAAGGTTCCAACATAAGTTTCGGGCGTAATGATATCTAGCTTGACGTAAGGTTCTTCAATTTTCTCGCGCTCTTGAGGAGAAGGCAGCTTGCTGGGGTTGTCGATATAAATGACATCACCTTTGATCGTCGTGACCCGGTAGACCACTGACGGAGCCGTAATGATCAAATCTAGGTTGTACTCACGCTCTAGGCGTTCTTGAACAATTTCCATATGCAGCAACCCTAAGAAACCGCACCGAAAGCCAAATCCCATCGCGCTAGACGTTTCTGGCTCGTAGTTCAGCGAGGCATCATTGAGCTTCAGCTTTTCTAAGGCATCTCGCAGATCGGCAAACTGATCTGCATCGGTGGGAAACATGCCGCAGAACACCATTGGCTTTGCTTCGATATATCCTGGTAATGCCTCTGTTGCTGGCTTTTGAGACAACGTAATCGTGTCGCCGACGCGGGCATCTTCTACGGCTTTGATCGAAGCCGCGAGATAGCCAACTTCCCCAGCGTGCAAATCAGTCACCTGGACTTGATTGGGAGACAGAACGCCTAGTTCATCAATTTCGTATTCTTTTTTCGATGCCATCAGGCGAATGCGATCGCCTTTTTTTAACTGACCGTCCATGACTCGGAAGTAAACAATCACCCCACGATAAGCATCATAGTAGCTGTCAAAAATTAGGGCGCGGAGTGGCTGATCGACGGTATCTTTAGGCGGTGGAACAAGGTGGACGATCTCCTCTAAGATCTCTGGAACGCCAATTCCTTCTTTGGCAGATGCCAAGATGGCTTGACTGCAATCGAGTCCGACAATTTCTTCGATTTCTTGCTTGACGCGATCAGGTTCAGCCCCAGGCAGATCGATCTTATTAAGCACCGGAATGATTTCAAGATTGTGCTCTAGCGCTAGGTAGACGTTTGCCAACGTTTGCGCTTCTACCCCTTGAGACGCATCTACGACCAGCAATGCCCCTTCGCAGGCCGCCAGCGATCGCGACACTTCGTAGGAAAAGTCCACATGTCCTGGCGTGTCAATTAGATTGAGAACATACTCCTCACCATCTTTCGCGGTGTAACTCATGCGTGCCGCCTGAAGTTTAATGGTGATGCCACGCTCTCGCTCTAGCTCCATATTGTCGAGGAACTGTTCCTTCATATCCCGTGCAGTCACCGTCCCTGTTTCTTGCAGCAAGCGGTCTGCCAGGGTAGATTTGCCGTGGTCGATGTGAGCAATAATCGAAAAGTTACGGATTCGGTTGACGGGTACGTCAGTCATAAATCGAGGGTTTAGGTAGCGGCGATTAAGAACGGAATGACAACAGCCTAAGCCTAAATGGGTCAGCAATGCCAAGCGCCAGAGAATGGCTAGAGTAACCGAGACAAGGAAGCCTACGTTTAAGATATTTTAATGCTTTCTTCAGCAAAGTATGGGAGTCTAGAGCACTATAAAAAACGCTGTGCTGCTTCTGTTTTATTTTGCTCTGATAATGTAGAAACCTGTCAATACAATAATTTATGAAAAGAAGGTTGATTTGTTGAGTACTCTATAAAAATCAGGTATAGGCACAATTAAGCGTGTATTCCTCTACCAAACGACTAAATCTATTCAAATAACCTAATGTGGGAGCCAGCGGATGTAGGTTAAGAATAACTAACCCCTTTTGTTTTAACTTGTGCATCACGGTGCTGAATCACTTGCCCGCGAGTCGAGTGATGTCTGTCAAAGCAGCGGTTCTTCCGTACTCCCAACTTGTTTTCTCACCTCAGCGTGGGTCTATCCGCGTTTGGGTAATCTCTCACTACAACCCTAAGCTTGATTCCATGAACGACTCTACCTATCCATCTCCCACGTCACACGAGAAGGTTGAAGTTTCACTCCGGCTTGATCCAGATATACTGGAGCAGCTTCAGCACCTTACTAACGATCCAAGCAAGGTTGTCGAGGTTGCCCTCCGGCAGTGGTTACGCAACGAGTCGCGGCGAGACGAAGAATTCTCCCGCACCTTGCCTCGTAATCCACCCGTGCCACCGCGAGGGGAGTGGAATGACTAGTAGGTGATTAACTCGCCAAAGTGAGCAACAGCTTAACTGTATCGGCTTTCGGTCTGCGTCTGGCTATCCAATGGTCACTTCTGTGAACGCCTCAAACTCCGTCTCGAACAATTCTGCTGCATCTTCCCAAGCCGTTCTGCCGTCGGGTGAACCGATTAGCGCGTTGTACAACTCTGACGGAACCTCTGGCTTAGAAGGGGCAGAATTCATCATGATTCAAGACACGGCGGCAACCCTCGTGTCATTTCGCTGGGTCCACGAGGGGGCGCTGAAAGAATTTCGCCCTCTTGCGATCGCTCAGTATCTCGATCACATTCAGCATGTCCTCGCTCATCAAACGTCAGAGCAGTTTCGCTGGCTGTTTCAGTGGGGCGAGCAAACGTTGCTGTTCGATCTGGTCATGAGTCCAGTCAAGTTTCCCGATGGCTCTGCTTCCTTGGTCATGGTCACTGGAGAGCAAGTGCCATCTTTAGGAGCGCCGCCCAGCGAAGCTCAGGGTGAATCCTGTTCGATTCAGGACATGCCGTTCAGTCAAAATGAGGGGATTTCCTCGAATCGATATCACCGTCTGCTGACCCAGATTGCGTGGAATGTTCGTCGGACACTAGATTTACCGACGATTTGGCAGCAAACCGTGACTGGCTTGGGAAATGCTTTAGGCTTGAGTTGCTGCATTCTCTGTCCCTATGAGTCACCCAGTGACACGGTACGAGTGGTGGCTGAATATTGTCAGGACAATCTAGACTCGCTATTAGACACCGAATTTCTGCTCAAAGAGGAGCCGGATCTGACTCAAGCGCTGACTCGTCTACAGCCAATCCGAACCCTCACTCCAGCCCTAGACGCAGGTGCCAAAGCTAAACCTAACGAACCCCTTCAAACTCGTTTAGCGGTTGCAACGCACTATCTAGAGCAGCCGAATGGGTTGATTGTCATGTATCAATGTGATCCTAGTCGCCAATGGACACCAGACGAAATTGAGTTTATGCAGGAGTTGGCAGATCAGGTAGGCACTGCGATCGCTCACGCCAGTCTGTTTGCCGAAAGTCAGGCGCTCGCTACCGAGTTGCAGCGAGTCAACTTTGATTTGCGCCAAAAACACCGCGAGCTTGAAGAAGCCCGCCACCAGGCGGAAGCCGCTTCCCATCTCAAGAGCGAGTTTTTAGCGAATACATCCCACGAATTGCGGACGCCGCTCAATGGCATGATCGGCTTTCTCAAGCTGATTCTAGATGGGATGGCAGAAGATCCCGAAGAGCAGCGAGAATTTTTAGAAGAAGCTCACCGATCGGCGATGCATTTGCTTGAAGTGATCAACGATGTGCTAGACATCGCCAAGATCGAGGCGGGCAAAATGCAGATCGAACTGAGTCCCGTCAATCTTGACGAGTTATTGGCACAGCTAGAGAATATGACGCGGACTCAAATCCGTCAAAAATTTCTCAGTTTTGAAATTCAGCAGCCCGCGACTCACGATGAAATTATTCTTTACGGAAACTACCAGCGGTTGCTACAAGTTTTGCTCAATCTGGTCGGCAATGCCATCAAATTCACCCACGAAGGCGGCATTACAATTAGTGCAGAAGTGATCAAAAAACGGGTTGTCGTTCAAACTCAGGAACTTCCTGGCTTGGTTAAAATCCGAGTGGCCGATACGGGGATCGGAGTTTCTCTCGACAAACAGGACAAATTATTCCAGTCGTTTAGTCAGGTCGATGGATCGCTAACTCGCCAATACGGCGGAACCGGACTTGGACTTGCGATCTCACAGAAGCTAGTTGAAGCGATGGGCGGAGTGGTGAACTTCTACAGCATGGGCGAAGGGTTAGGTTCGACCGTAACCTTCACGATTCCGCTATACCAGGAACCCGTAATGGTGACAACCTAAACGGATTGTCCCTAAAGTCTTTAAACTAGAAGAGACAGACCAAGGAGAGATTGCATGACCGAAAAAGACGCTCGTGAATTATTTCGTGCTGCCTACGAGAATCGCTATACCTGGGATCACAATTTTCCTGGCTACACGGCTGATGTCACTTATGAAAGTGGAGATCAAACCTACACTGCAAAAGCGCGCATCAATGCTGACTGCACGTTCGAGGTGAGCGGCACCGACGATGAAGACGCGAAGAAAGCGATCGCAGGTCAAGTTTGGGAAATTGCTGTTCATCGCGTTCGTCGCTCCTTTGAAGAAACTCACGGTAAAAATATTTTTACCCTGGGTGACACTGACGAAACGGGAGCCGTTGAGGTGTTTGTCAAAGGAAAATCGATGGGCGATCGCTATAAGGTTCACAACAACGAGGTGAGCTTAGTGCATCGTCACATCCGCGATATTGTCGTCACGATTCACACCTATAGTAGCCATGACACCGGAAGCGGATATCTATCCCACCGCTACGATTCGGTCTATAGCGATCCCACAACGGGCGAACTGAAGGGCGGAAAAAGCGACTTTGAAGACAACTACGAAAAGGTCGGCAATTACTACGTCCTCACGAGCCGCGTGATTCGCACAGAGCAGGATGGCAAAGTCAAGACCGAAACATTTGGGTTCTCAAACATTGCATTGCTCGAACCTGCAACGGTTCCGGCTTAAACCTAGACCTTAACGAACCATTGTCTTTTTACATTCAGCGCTGTTTCTACAAGCTAGGATCAAATCAACTCCACATTCCAAGTCCACACTAAAAGGTGAATTATGTCTCAAACATATGCACTAACTTCCGAAAATGTCGAAACGGTTCTTGATGAGATGCGCCCTTATCTGATGGCAGATGGTGGCAACGTCGAGCTTGTCGAACTCGACGGCCCGATTGTAAAGTTACGGCTGCAAGGCGCTTGTGGGTCTTGCCCAAGCTCCACAATGACACTCAGAATGGGTCTTGAGCGTCGCTTGCGGGAAATGATTCCTGAAATTGCTGAAGTTGAGCAGGTGATGTAGACGAGATAGGGTGTAGGGTATGGGGAGGATAAATGTAGAGGAAACGGGTCGCTTAACCGAGAAGATGGTTTCTCTACTAGTTGCGTAAGCGCTGATTCCCTACTCCATACCCCATCCCCCTTCATCTATGGCTCATCCTCTCTACGTTGCGTTCATCTGGCATCAGCATCAGCCGCTTTACAAAAGCCGAAGCAACTCCTCGGCAATGGGTTCACAGTACCGTCTGCCCTGGGTTCGGTTGCACGGCACAAAAGATTATTTAGATTTGGTATTGCTGTTAGAGCGATATCCGAACCTGCATCAGACGGTCAATCTAGTGCCATCGCTGATTCTACAGATTGAGGATTACGTAGCGGGTACAGCGCTTGACCCATACTTAACGACAACGTTGACTCCAGTAGAACAGTTGAGCCTGGAGCAAAAAGAATTTATTGCTGACCACTTCTTTGATGCCAATCATCACACGTTGATTGATCCTCATCCGCGCTACGCAGAGTTGTATGGACAGCATCAGGATCGTGGGCGGAGTTGGTGCTTAGAGCATTGGAGCCTGCAAGATTACAGCGATTTGTTAGCGTGGCATAACCTGGCATGGATTGACCCGCTCTTTTGGGATGATCCAGAAGTTGAAGCTTGGCTTCAGAAAGGAAAAGATTTTACGTTAAGCGATCGTCAGCGCATTATCGCTAAACATCGCGAAATTTTGAGTCGGATTATTCCGCAGCACCGCAAAATGCAGGAGGCGGGACAGCTTGAGGTCACAACAACTCCGTATACGCATCCGATCTTGCCGCTTTTAGCAGATACGGATGCTGGGCGGGTCGCCGTTCCACAAATGGCACTCCCGCAGGAACGGTTTCAGTATCCTGACGATATGAGCCGCCACTTAGAAAAAGCGTGGGGAATGTATAAGGATCGGTTTGGCTGTCCGCCTCGTGGATTGTGGCCCTCCGAACAGTCTGTGAGTCCGGCAATCTTGCCGGACGTGGCGAAACAAGGATTTCAGTGGCTCTGTTCTGATGAAGCGGTTTTAGGATGGACGTTGAAGCATTTCTTTAATCGAGATGAGCGAGGTACGGTGTACGAGCCGCAGTTGCTTTACCGTCCTTATCGGTTAGAGACATCTGCGGGAGATTTAGCGATCGTATTTCGCGATCACCGTCTGTCGGATCTGATTGGCTTTACCTACAGCGCGATGGAGCCAAAGCGAGCCGCAACCGATTTGATCGGACAGCTCGAAGCGATCGCACGCTCTTTAAAGTCGGGTAGCGGAACGTTGGATCAACCTTGGCTGGTGACGATCGCGCTTGATGGTGAAAATTGCTGGGAGTTCTATCCCCAAGATGGCAAGCCGTTCTTAGAAACGCTGTATCAAACTCTCAGCGACGATCCAGACATCAAATTGGTCACTGTTTCAGAGTTTGTTGAGCAATTTCCGCCCACTGAAACCCTCCCTGCTGACCAGCTTCACAGTGGCTCCTGGGTCGATGGCAGTTTTACGACTTGGATTGGTGATCCTGCTAAAAATCGCGCTTGGGATTTGCTCACAGCGGCGCGGCAAACCTTGGCCAATCATCCTGAAGCGACCGAAGAAAACAATCCTGAAGCCTGGGAAGCGCTCTATGCCGCAGAAGGATCAGATTGGTTTTGGTGGTTTGGAGAAGGGCATTCGTCCAATCAAGACGCCATGTTCGATCAACTCTTTCGAGAACACCTTGCTGCCCTGTACCAAGCCTTAAACGAACCGATTCCTGAGAATGTTCGTCGCCCCGTAGAAATCCATACGTCACGGGGAGATCATCCGCCCCAAGGCTTTATTCATCCTGTCATCAATGGTCAAGGAGATGAGCAGGACTGGGATAAAGCTGGACGAATTGAAGTCGGTGGCGCACGCGGCACGATGCATCGCAGTAGCCCGATTCAACGGCTATGGTACGGCGTTGATCACCTCAATTTCTATATGCGTTTGGACTTTCAAACGGGAGTGCAACCGGGCAAAGAAATTCCGCCCGAACTGAATGTGTTGTGGTTTTACGCCAACAAAACCATGCACAATAGCCCGATTTCACTGATCGATTTACCAAACGAAGCACCGCTAAATTATCAATTTCATCATCATCTTGGCGTGAATTTGCTGACGCAAACCGTTTGGTTACAAGAAGCGGGAGAACATTTCACGTGGCATTCGCGGGCGACTCGCGCTCAAGTTGGAGTAGGTAACTGTGTTGAAATTAGTGTTCCGTGGGCAGATTTACAAGTTCCCCCCGATTCTTCGCTGAGAATTGCACTGGTGCTATCAGAAGGGGGACGCTATCGAGAATACTTGCCAGAGAATGCGTTAGTTCCAATCTCAGTGCCTTAGGCTGGGGTACAAGCTGGAGTCTGCTGACAAACTGCCACAGACTCCTCTCTAGATTGATTCTAATGCTCACCGATAGCCCTATCATCAAGGCATTCGTAAAAATAGAACAATGTCATCGAGTGCCTTAGTTGCAGGTCTTTGGGGATTGCTTGGTGGATCGGCACTAGTGCTGGGGGCGTTTGTCGGTTATTTCGTGCGGTTGCCTCAACGACTGATTGCAGGAATCATGGCATTCGGGTCAGGGGTGTTGATTTCTGCACTCGCGTTTGAGTTGATGGACGAAGCCTACAAAGAGGGTGGTTTTGACTCTACAGCAATTGGCTTTCTGTCAGGCTCAGTAGTCTATACGATCGCAAATTTGATCTTGGCAAAGCAGGGAGCAAAACACCGCAAACGCTCTACGAGCCGCCAACCGTCTGAAGCTGAAGATCAAGGAAGCGGTTTGGCGATCGCGCTTGGTGCTCTTCTCGACGGCATTCCTGAATCGATTGTGATCGGGGTCAGTTTGATTAGCGGCG
The DNA here is from genome assembly GCF_059505265.1 of Myxacorys chilensis. Taxonomy (NCBI): domain Bacteria; kingdom Bacillati; phylum Cyanobacteriota; class Cyanophyceae; order Leptolyngbyales; family Leptolyngbyaceae; genus Myxacorys; species Myxacorys chilensis. Next base: position 57,192 of record NZ_JCACKG010000194.1, read on the forward strand.
GTGTGGTCAACTGGGTTACAGTGGCGGCGGTGTTTCTATCGAATGTCCCAGAAGGATTATCGAGCGCTGCCGGGATGAAGAAAGCGGAGCGATCAATCCAATATGTATTTGGCATTTGGGGCGCGATCGCGGCGTTGTCTGGACTAGCATCTGCATTTGGGTACGTTGTCTTTAGCCATGTCTCAGTAGAAGTGGTGGCGGCAACTAATGCGATCGCGGCGGGCGCAATTCTATCGATGATTGCAGACACAATGATTCCAGAAGCGTTTGAGTACACGCACAATTTTGCAGGGCTAATTACGGTGTGTGGCTTTCTGGCAGCATTTATTTTAAGTAAGCTCTAGCAAACTTCTGGATTTCGCTTTAAAGAACTCTTTTGAGCTTGCGAAGCCTTTCCTATAAAGTTATGCCTTGCGCTAATTACAATGCCTAGTAAAGAGAAAAGCCCTTGGGCGTCTGTCCGTGTTTCGACTCCAGGGGCTTTTCTTATTCGCTCTTTAACTCCTCACACGTCTATACTCCTGCTGATCTTCTGATTTAGATATTCCCCTTAGGACAGATTCTAGAGTGGCTCATTCTGAAATGTGAGTAGTTCAAGCTAATATGCAAGTAAGCACTTGCACACTAATCACGGTGTTTAGTAATCATGGAAAAGACTCGCTCCAAACGTGAACAAACTCGCGATCGCCTGTTAGACGCTGCCCTTAAAGTGTTTGCACAGGCGGGGATCACAGGAGCGACAACCCGCGAAATCGCACGAGTTGCGGGTGTGAATGAAGTCACGCTATTTCGACACTTTCAGAGCAAAGAGCAACTCCTTGAAGCTGTTGTGCAACATGTGAGTGCGCTGCAAATAGAGGCACTGACGAATCAAGATGAATGGACGCAGAATCTTTTTATTGACTTAAAGCATTACGCTTGGTTGTTCAATAACACTCTAGAAGCCCATGAAGACCTCGTTCGCACGTTTATTGGGGAAGCGAGACGGCATCCAGAAGCGGCGCGACAAATCTTACAGGAAGCGGCTCAAGGGTTGCGTGAAAAGCTAATTGTTTATCTTCAGCAAGGACAAGGCAATGGCACGGTTCGGGCTGATCTTGATTTAGCTGCTGCTGTCGATTCGTTTACCGGAATGCTACTAGCGGGAATGCTACGGCGAAGTGCAGCTTCAATACCCTTGGATTACAGCCGAGAGACTTACATCGATCAGTGTGTTGATCTGTTTGTTCGGGGAGTGAGTGCCTCTTCTGCCGCATTTGTGACTCCTTTAGACGTTGAAAAATCTTAGACGAGAAATCTTAGACACTGAGAAGTCAACGTAAGCAAGGACACCGTTCCTCAAGTTTCATTCACCGATTTGTTCATTTTTGATTCTTACCTTTCCTCTCAGAGTTCTTCATGGCATCCAAATTATCTGATCCAGCGTCAATTTCTCCGGCTGGTTATATTCAAGGGCCGTTAAAGTGGGCGATCGCATTTTCAGCTTCCCTCGGTGCAATTCTTGAAGTCATTGACACCAGTATTGTTAACGTTGCTCTCACGGAGGTTCAAGCCAGCTTAGGTGCAACCGTCAGTGAAGTGGGATGGGTTGTAACCGGATACGGGGTTGCAAATGTCATCATGATTCCGCTGTCCGCTTGGTTGGGAGATTATTTCGGGCGCAAAACTTACTTTGTTTTCTCACTCGTTGGATTTACGGCAGCTTCTATTGTGTGTGGGCTTTCAGCAAATCTGCCCATGCTGATTTTTGCTCGCATTGCTCAAGGATTATTTGGGGGAGGATTGCTAGCCAAGGCGCAAGCAATTTTGTTTGAAACCTTTCCGCCCGCAGAGCAAGGACTGGCACAAGCCGTATTTGGGGTTGGCGTGATTGCAGGTCCGGCAATTGGTCCGACGCTAGGGGGCTATCTCACTGATAGTTTAGGCTGGCGCTGGATCTTCTTTATCAACTTGCCGTTCGGCATTTTAGCAGTAGTGATGTCTTGGCTGTTTCTGCCCAAAGACCACAAACAGACGACCCAACATCAAGCTGTGGACTGGTGGGGCATCGGATTTTTGATTCTGGCGGTCGGCAGCTTGCAAACGTTTCTCGAAGAGGGTGAGAAGAACGATTGGTTTAATTCGGGAGAAATCGTAGCGCTGGCACTCTCAAGCGCTGTGGGATTGGGTTTGTTTATCTGGCGAGAATTGAGTACAGATTATCCTGCTGTGGATTTACGGGTGTTGCGGCATCGATCGCTGGCAGCGGGAAGCGTGTACTCAGCGATCGTAGGAATGGGGCTTTACGGCGCACTGTTTGCCGTTCCGATTTTTACGCAAAGCGTCCTCCACTTCACGGCTACTCAGACGGGCGAATTGCTGGCTCCGGGTGCGTTAGCCTCTGCGATCGTCATGATTTTACTCGGCAAGGTGTCGGGCAAAATTGATGCTCGCTTTCTGATCGCGATGGGGGCAGTAGGAACCGCAGGCGTCATGTTTCAACTGTCGGATATTAACCCTCAGACGGGAGCCGATCAGCTATTTATGCCTCTGCTCGGACGAGGCGCGTTTACAGTCTTGATGTTTTTGCCCTTGAGTTTGGCAACGTTAGGATCGTTACCCAAACACCTGATCTCAGCAGGATCTGGATTTTATAACTTGACTCGACAGCTAGGCGGCAGTATCGGAATCGCGCTGCTGACCACGCTGCTAGATCGCCGTGAAGCCTTTCATCGATTTGTGTTGCAGTCAGATCTTAGTCCTTATAGTCCAGCGACTAATGAACGGCTGAATGCTCTAACAGGGGCACTGCAACATCAGGGCAGCGATTCGACAACGGCTCATCAACAGGCGATCGCAGTCTTGCAACAGATCGTAAACACGCAAGCCGCCGTCTTGTCATTCGCTGATATTTTTCGGGTCGTTGGAGTTGCATTTCTGTGTTCATTACCATTGCTGTTTCTTTTAGGTAAAGGAACAGGAGCAAAAGCGCCGCCTGCCCATTAAAGTTGCTCAGTCAATTTAAGAAGACAATTTAAGAAGAAACAATCTGCTTGCCTCGAAAGAAGACGACAAATGCGATCGCGAGTAGCCCTAAACTCAAACCACAAACCCCACTCCAATAGCTGCGGCTCCAACCATACGCGCCTATGTAAGACTCTAACGCTCCTCCCACAAAATAAAACGTGATATACAGCGCATTGGAATAAATCCGACTTGGGCGGCTGAAGCTTGAAAACTTTGCCCAATCACCACAAGTAGCGGCTCGTTGTAGTAGAGGTTTGCGACTGTTGCGCCGCTTGCGATCGCCACTATCCAAATCACAGTCGGTTTCATCGTTTGTTTTAGCCGCGATCGTGTTATTTCGTATTTTCATCAGCAACCTGAGTCAATGTTGCTTTTGCTGTCGTCTTATCAATCGTATTTCAGCAGATTTAAGAGTTGCAGGGCATTAATGATTAAGACTTGAGCTTCAGTCGGTTTTACGGGAGTTCATATGATTGCGGTGAAAGCATCCTACCAAGCAGCTTTCGCTTATTTCGGCAATTCCCCTTTGAAGAGGTGTAAACACCGATCTTCCGAATCGCGCTACCTTCTCTACAATGGCGATATCAAGATTTAAACGTGATGATTCAGAGGGGAACGCGATGCAGCCAACCGATCCCAATAAATTCACCGAAAAAGCCTGGGAAGCGATCGTTCGCACCCCAGAAATTGTCAAGCAGGTGCAGCAACAGCAGATCGAAACAGAACACTTGCTAAAAGCGCTGCTCGAACAAGATGGCTTAGCCGCCAGCATTTTTAATAAACTTGGCGTCAACGTGCAGCAGTTGCGCGATCGCGCCGACGAACATATCAATCGTCAGCCTAAAGTTTCTGGCAGCGGATCGTCGGTGTATTTAGGACGCAGCACCGACACCTTGCTTGATCGCGCTGAAGACTATCGTAAGCAGTTTGGCGACGATTTTATTTCAATCGAACACTTACTGCTGGGCTATGCCAAAGACGAACGATTTGGCAAAGGGCTTTTGGCAGAATTTAGAATTACTGAAGCAAAACTAAAAGACGCGATCGCGCAGGTTCGGGGTAATCAAAAAGTGACGGATCAAACGCCTGAAAACAAGTACGAATCATTGGAGAAATACGGACGAGACTTGACCGACTATGCGCGGCAAGGCAAACTCGATCCGGTGATTGGACGAGACGACGAAATTCGCCGCACGATTCAAATTCTGTCTCGACGGACAAAGAATAATCCGGTGCTAATTGGCGAACCGGGCGTTGGAAAAACCGCGATCGCGGAAGGTTTGGCGCAACGAATCATCAATGGAGATGTGCCAGAGTCGTTGCGCGATCGCAAACTGATTGCGCTCGATATGGGTTCTTTGATCGCAGGGGCAAAATATCGCGGTGAATTTGAGGAGCGCTTAAAAGCCGTTCTGAAAGAAGTCACAGATTCACGCGGGGCGATCATTCTGTTTATCGACGAAATTCATACTGTTGTGGGCGCAGGCGCAACCCAAGGCGCAATGGATGCTGGCAACTTGCTCAAGCCGATGTTGGCGCGGGGAGAATTGCGTTGCGTTGGTGCAACCACATTGGATGAATATCGCAAATACATCGAAAAAGATGCGGCACTTGAACGACGTTTCCAACAGGTTTTCGTCGGTCAGCCCTCTGTGGAAGATACGATCTCGATCCTGCGGGGGTTAAAAGAGCGCTATGAAGTCCACCACGGCGTCAAGATTTCTGATAGCTCATTAGTTGCCGCAGCGACCTTATCCAATCGATACATCAGCGATCGTTTCCTACCTGATAAAGCGATTGACTTGGTAGACGAAGCGGCGGCCAAACTAAAAATGGAGATCACATCGAAGCCAGAAGAGCTAGATGAAGTTGATCGCAAAATCCTGCAAATGGAAATGGAGCGCTTGTCGCTACAAAATGAATACGACAACGCTTCACGCGATCGCTTAGAACGACTTGACCGAGAACTCGCCGATCTTAAAGAAGAGCAAAGCCGCTTCAACGCTCAATGGCAAGCCGAAAAAAGCATCATTGATCAGTTGCGGACGCTGAAAGAAGAGATCGATCGGGTCAACATTGAAGTTCAGCAAGCCGAGCGAGATTATGATCTCAATCGTGCTGCCGAACTGAAGTACGGCAAATTGACCGACTTGAACCGCCGATTGCAAGAAGCTGAATCACAGCTTTTGCAGACGCAGAAAAGTGGAAAAACCCTGCTGCGAGAAGAAGTGACCGAAGCCGACATTGCCGAGATCATTTCCAAGTGGACAGGCATTCCGGTGAGTAAATTGGTCGAATCGGAGATGCAGAAACTGCTGCACCTGGAAGATGTGTTACACAAGCGCGTGATTGGACAGGATGAAGCTGTGACCGCCGTTGCCGATGCCATTCAGCGATCGCGAGCCGGACTTGCCGATCCAAACCGTCCGACTGCCAGTTTCATCTTTCTAGGTCCCACGGGTGTGGGTAAAACCGAGCTTGCCAAAGCGCTGGCGTCTTACCTGTTTGACACCGAAGAAGCGATGGTGCGGATCGACATGTCAGAGTACATGGAGAAGCACGCCGTGTCTCGCCTGATCGGTGCGCCTCCGGGATATGTCGGATACGAAGAAGGCGGACAGTTAACCGAAGCCATTCGTCGCCGTCCGTATTCTGTGATTCTGTTTGATGAAATTGAGAAAGCGCATCCTGACGTGTTCAACGTGATGTTGCAAATTCTCGATGATGGTCGCGTCACTGATTCTCAAGGTCGCACGGTGGACTTCAAAAACACAATCATCATCATGACTTCCAATATTGGATCGCAATACATCTTTGAGTACGGCGGCGATGATGCGCGTTACCCAGAGATGAGATCGCGGGTGATGGAAGCAATGCGAGCCAGTTTCCGTCCAGAGTTCCTAAACCGGATTGATGACACGATCATCTTCCACAGCTTGCAGAAGTCGGAGCTTCGTGAGATCGTCAAGATTCAAATCAAGCGATTGGAGCAACGGTTGGCAGAGCGGAAGATGTCGCTCAAATTGTCAGATTCGGCGCTCGATTTCTTGGCAGATCTGGGCTTCGATCCGGTCTACGGAGCGCGTCCCCTGAAGCGAGCGATTCAGAGGGAGTTGGAAACTGCGATCGCGAAGCAGATCCTACGCGGCGAATATACGGATGGAGATACCATCTTTGTCGATGTGGGTGAGACGGAGCGGCTAGAGTTTAAGCGATTGCCGTCTGAAGTGCTGACAACTCAATAATTGTGATACGAATGGGATGGGTGACACACTCATCCCATTTTTTTAAGTCATGTTCATATCTGTCATTTGAGGAAGGGAGTATGTTGTCTTTCAAAAAGAAAATCGTTACTGATGAGACGATGCAACCGATCGCGGTTCTAATTAATTACCAAGATTGGCAACAAATTGAGAAGATTTTGGAGGACTATCAGCTTGAAGATGAGACCCCAGATGATATTAGTGAATTTGAAGGCATTCTTCAGCTAACAGAAGATCCCTTAAAGTATCAGCGCAGAATCAGAAATGAATGGGAATAAACAGCCGAAGTTTGTCCTAGACACGAATATCGGCCTTGACTATCTTGGAAGAGGATTAGCTAGTTCATATGTAAAATCACCTTACAATCTTTTGCTGTATATGCTAATGAGTAAGATCTAATGAATCCGTATCCAATTGTAGAAAGACTCAACACAATTCAGCAAGTAATTGCCAACTCTGAAAGTTCAATAGCAGTGATTCGAGAATTGACTTCATATGTAAAATTACCTTACAATCTTTTGCCGTATATGCTAATGAGTAAGATTTAATGAATTCATATCAGATTGTAGAAAGACTCAACACAATTCAGCAAGCAATTGCTAACTCTAAAAGTTTAATAGCAGTGATTCGAGATTGACTTCATATGAACAAAAAACAAATGAGATTGCCAATAAAATTTTGTTAGCTGGCGGGGATATTAGTAAATTTAATCTCTCTAGAAACGATTATTTAACCCAAATCTACTCAGCTCGTTCTTTTCTGCAAAGTGCTGATATTGGAGCAGTATATGATGAGCTTCGAGACATAAAAAATGCCCTTGACTTAGTAGAGAAAGATTTTCAAGGTGAAGAATTTTTTGGTCGACTTGTTTCCCTATTTAATTTATTTAGAAATAAATATCAGCAAGCCCTTCAAGGATATCAAGACTCTGCAATCTGGGCACTCATAGATGCTTCAAGCAGATTTTCTATAACTTTAGAGAACTTTGAAGCTCAGACTCAATTGACCATCTCAAAGTTGCTTCCTCAAGCTGAGTATGATCACTCAGAACTTGAACAGCTTTCGCTTTTTCTAAATTCTGACTACCTTTACGCAGAAGTAGTAGAAAAGCTAGAAGCGATTCGGCAAATTTACTCAGAAGTGTGTCAGCTTCTAGAAATCTCAGAAACAGATTTTCCACTTCGAGTAATTAAGATTGAAACAGGCAGCCTTCACATAGGAATTCTCGGCAATAGCGAAGTCATTAAGTTTCTTACCTCTTGCATTCGTGATGTTGTTGATTTTTTCTACAGAAAACATACTTCAGAAGGTAAGCTTGCTGAAATTCCGAAAAATGCTCAAGCAATAGAAGCTGTACTTCATCTTCAACAAAAGTTAGATGAAGCTGGTATTGACACAACTGAGATGAAAGAACAGTTGCAGAAATCAGGCATCACATTAGGGCATCGGCTGAACTATCTCTTTTCTGGTGAATCTAAAGTTACTGTGAATGGTAAGCAATTTTTAACTAGTGCTGAACATGAAAAACAATATTTAACTGCTGCTAGGCAACACTTGCTTGAAGGTGCATCTGAGACAGATTCCGATGATAAATAACTCGTTTTTGTAAATAAACTCGATAAGCTAATCGAGCAGTTCAAGCGGGAACCACCAAAAATTTGATACTGTTTACCATCTCTTAAGTGTTCAGAGTTAAGGAAATGCGTTCAAAAGGAAGTCACCATACATTTCGTAATTTTGATGGGCTGAAGATTACAGTGCCAAAAACAGGCGGGAGAATGGTGAAAGGAGTATACATTAAGCAAATCGCTGCATTGTTAAAGTTGGAGGAATGGCAGGATGAGCCAGAAGATTAAGGAGAAGCTTAACTCTTTAGAAGATTACATCAACCTAAACTATGCCATTACCCTTTATCCAGAATCTGATGGTGGATACACTGTGATGATCAAGGATCTTCCAGGATGCATCTCTCAAGGTGAGACGCTAGAAGAAGCAATAAGCAATATCCAAGATGCAAAAGAGGCTTGGTTAGAGACAGCTTTTGAATTCCACGATGAAATTCCTTTACCGTCAGTAGAATATTAATTTCTTCAGGTTTATTAAAGATAATTTCAACGCGATCGCCAAGCAAATTTTACGCGGTGAGTCATTGACAGCGACACGATCTGTGTCAATGTGGGCGAAACAGAGCGCCTAGAGTTTAAGCGGTTGCCATCTGAAGTGCTGACAACGCAACAACACGCAGTTAAACTCTGCAAGTAGGGTGGAAAATTTCCACCCATTTTTTGCTTTGTCAAAAATTACGAACATCAATGATAAAGTGCAGTGATAAAGTTTCTGGCGAGATGTTGAATGGCTAGATTGATGGGCAAGCGATCGCGAAAGTTTTTGCTGCGATTTTCAATCTTTTATGGGTTGATCTGCGTTGCTCTTTACTTTCAACAACAGCGTCTCATTTTCATTCCCTTCCATGATTTAGAACACACTCCAAAGCTTTATCAACTTAAATACGAAGACGTTTGGATTCCCATTTCAACATCAGATGGCAAGGTTGAACGGCTACATGGTTGGTGGATTCCTGCTCAGAAACCTGGTGCTCCCGTGATGTTGTACCTTCATCACAATGCAGTTAACATCGGCGCAAACGTTAGTCAAGCATTGCAATTTCACAAACTGGGTTACTCCATTTTCTTGTTTGACTACCGAGGCTTTGGTCAAAGTGAAGGAAAATTTCCAACTGAATCTCAAGTTTACGAGGATGCTCAAGCAGCTTGGAATTATTTAACCCAAATGCGCAAGGTTCCTTCAACTCAGATCATTATCTATGGTCATTCTGTAGGTGGAGCGATCGCAATTGATCTCGCTGCCAAGCATCCAGAAGCCGCAGCATTAATTGTACAAAGCTCGTTTACAAGTATGCGTGATATGACTAAGCGGCTTGGTTTGTACTGGCTATTTCCAGTCGAATTGTTATTAGGACAAAAATTTGAGTCACAAGAGAAAATGAAATCTATAAAAATGCCCGTTCTCATTATTCAAGGTACTAAAGATCTACAAATTCCTACTGAGATGGGAAAGAGTTTATACGCTGCGGCAGCCTCTAATTCTAAACAACTGTTGATCATTCCAGACGGAGGACATGACAACCACATGGCTAAGGAGTACACCCAGGTTGTTCAGCAATTTGTTGAGCAAGCCGTAAAGTAGATTGTGCAAACTGCGAGTAGCTCAATTCGCACGAACTTTGATTTGCTCCGTGTGATCCTTTGGAGCTTGCAAAGCGATCGCAGAGTTCATTTGAACAAAACCAAGTTTCATCACGACAAAACCTGGTCGCGTTGTCACAAAACCTTATTTCATCCGAACAAAATTTGCTTTCATCGCGACAAAACCTGATCTTGTCGAAGCAAAACCTGGTTTTATTCGCGCAATCACAAGTTTTGTTAGGGTCACAAGCTAATAGAACTAACGCTCCTGCTTCGAGGTGATCTCCCACGACTAGTTAGAGCCAGATCACTCAGGCGTTTGAACCTTTTTTCGGGTACTAGTTGTCTTCTTTGCAGCAGCCGTTTTGGTCGTCGATTTTTTAGCCGTCGACTTCTTAGTCGTAGTCTTCGCCGCCGTTTTTGTCGTGCTGGACTTCTTCGCGGTTGTCTTCGCCGTTCCGCCCGACTTAGCCGAGGTTTTAGACGACTTGCGCCCTTTGCTCTTCGTACCTGCTTTGGCAGACAACGCCTCCACTGCCATATCCATCGTCAACGACTCGACGGTCTGCCCTTCGGGGACAGACGCATTCACTTTGCCGTGCTTGATGTACGCGCCGTAGGGACCATCGTAAACATTAACGGGTTCATCATCCTCTGGGTGTCCGCCTAGCTCACGAAGCGGTTTTGCAGCCCCCCGCTTGCCCCGTACCGCTTTCGGTTCTGCCAGCATTTCTAGGGCACGCTCAAAGGTAATGGTAATCACGTTATCGCCTGCTTTGAGCGATCGATAGTCTTTCTTTGGTTTGCCCGTCTCCTCGTCTTTGCCCACATCATGAACAACGTACGGACCATAAGGACCGATCGCGGCCTGAACCTTTCTACCTGTGTCTGGGTGCATACCCAGCATGCGAGGTAAGGACAGCAACCCCAGCGCTTGCTCCATCGTGACGTTCTCTGGATTCACGCCTTTCGGCAGGGACACGTTTTTAGGTTTCGGGTTCTCGTCAGTTTTGTCGCCAAGCTGAATGTAATGTCCGTAGGGTCCTAACTTGACATAAATCGGCTCCCCCGTCTCAGGATGCAGCCCAAGTTTGCTGGGTCCTTTCAGCAAGACCTCAACCTTCTCGGCATTGAGATCAGCAGGCGGTAGATCTTTAGGAAGGTTAATGTTGCCGCTTTCGGATTCGATGTAAGCGCCAGTCTTGCTAATGCGGATCTTGGCCGCTAGATCGTTAAGGTGAATGGTGCGGGCGTCTTTGGGATCGATGTTGCTTTCTCGATCGCGCACTTGAGTTTCGAGTCCTGTATTGCCGAGATAAAACTCTCGCAGGTACGGCAGCCAATCAATATCTCCATCAGCAATATCGTCCAGTTTTTGCTCCATCTTGGAGGTAAATTTTGGATCGACAATATCCGGGAAGTGCTTTTCGAGTAGATCTGTGACGGCAAACGCGGTAAAAGTCGGGATCAAAGCACTGCCAACAAGTTGAGTGTAACCTTTGTCAATAATGGTGCTAATGATGCTGGCGTAGGTACTCGGTCGCCCAATGCCTTCACTTTCCAACGTCTTCACCAAAGAAGCTTCGGTAAAGCGGGCGGGCGGTTGAGTTTCGTGCCCGATCGCATCCAAATTTCGACAGTCGGGATGATCCCCTGATCGCATCGCGGGCAGAATGAGTTCTTGATCTTCGATCGCGGCATTGGGATCATCTGATCCTTCGACATACGCTCGGAAAAATCCGGGGAAATCAATGCGCTTGCCGCTGGCGCGGAAGCCTGCATCTTCTACCCCAATTTGAACTGTGATCTGCGTTTGACGCGCTTCTGCCATCTGGGTTGCCACCGTGCGCTTCCAAATCAGATCGTAGAGTTGAAACTCTCGTCCTTTCAAACCCGTTTCGCGGGGAGTCCGGAAGGTGCTTCCAGAGGGGCGAATTGCCTCGTGCGCTTCCTGTGCGCCTTTGCTCTTGGTTGTGTATTGGCGAGGCTGAGGACTCAGGTAAGGTGTGCCGTACATGGCTTCAACACAACTCCGAGCCGCTGCGATCGCTTGACCCGACAGATGCACCGAGTCGGTTCGCATATATGTGATGTAGCCTTGCTCATACAAGCTTTGCGCCGTCCGCATCGTGTCGCGAGCCGACAAGCCAAGCTTACGGTTCGACTCTTGTTGCAGAGTTGAAGTAGTAAACGGCGGCGAAGGTTTGCGCGTCACAGGACGTTCTTCTAAGTCTGTTACCGTCCACTGTTTGTCCCCTAAGCGCTCTTGCAGCGATCGCGCTTCCGCTTCGCTAAGCAACACGACGTTTCGACCCGCTGCAACCTGTCCGGTGGATTCATCAAAATCGGCTCCGGTTGCCAGTTTGCGACCTGCCAACGTAACTAGCTTCGCTTCAAATTCGCTATTGGCTTTACTTTTAGCGTCCGTTTCAACGGCAAGCAGCGCTTTGAGATCCCAATAACTTCCTTTGCGGAAGGCGCGGCGTTCTCGTTCGCGATTCACCAACACGCGAACGGCGACGGACTGCACCCGTCCTGCTGATAGACCGTACGCAATCTTCTTCCAGAGGAGGGGCGAGAGAGTATAGCCCACCAAGCGATCGAGAATGCGCCGCGTCTCCTGCGCTCGCACCAGCCGCTCATCCACCTGACGGCAATTCTGAATTGCCTCCTGAATCGCCTCTTCTGTAATTTCGTGAAAGACCATGCGCTTAACAGGCACTTTTGGCTTGAGAAGCTGCAATAAGTGCCAGCTAATACTCTCTCCCTCGCGGTCTTCGTCAGTCGCGAGAACCAGTTCATCAGCATCTTTCAGCGCGTCTTTCAGCGTTTTGACAACCTTAGCCTTGTCTTTGGGGACTAGATAAATCGGCTCAAAGTTCGCCTCAACGTTCACCCCAAGCTCCCGCACTTTCTTGTCGGTAATGGAGGCAGGAACGTCACCCGTCGATTGCGGCAAGTCACGCACATGTCCCATCGACGCCTCTACCCGATAGCCGCGCGGCAAGTAGTTGCGGATAGTCTTTGCTTTGGTTGGAGATTCGACGATAACAAGAGTTGACATGGGTCTCGTTGAAGAAATTCGCAGTTCGACAGAAGGAAAGGCTCAGAGGTCTATCTCATCAATAGCACCAAATCTGAATAATCGTGGAGTTCGGATAACCAATCTGAGGGTCAAGACCAGCAGCGTAGGTTGGACAACAGCAGAGGATCACTCAGATGATCATTTATACAAACGGACTAGAAAAGAGATGAGTCATGGCTGCCCCTTCCTTAACTTATAACCATACCCAAGGAATGAAACGGATCCACCACCTAGATAAATTCAGATTTTGATTCTATGGAGCCTTGAATGAGTTCTCAAGACCTAGACTTTAGACCATAACGCTAGAAGAGTCTATTGATTAGGCTCTAAAGAAGGGATTTGACATTTAACGGGAACTAAACGAGGTTGCACGCTAAAATCCCTTATGAGGACCTATGACCGTCAGATCTACGGAATTTTAGATGCGTTCATCATAAAGTTTCGTTAATTCTGCTTAGTTGGATTTCGTTTTATGGATTTTGCTTCTCTTGCTGCTCAGTTAAATGCTGGCACGATCGTACCAGAGGCGATCGTAATCGTTACCTTGATGACGGTTGTGGTGGTCGATTTGATTATCGGACGCCAAGCGTCGATGCAGTGGACGCCCTACATTGCGATCGCGGGTCTGCTGGCCTCAGTTGGAGCGCTCTTCTATCAATGGGATATCGCTAACCCAATTAGCTTTATTGGTGAATTTAACGGCGATGCGCTCAGCGTTGTGTTCCGGGGGATCATTGCTCTATCGGCGGCAACAACGATTCTCATGTCGATTCGCTATGTCGCTCAGTCAGGCACCTCTCTAGCAGAATTTATTACAATCCTGCTTACTGCCACCTTAGGCGGTATGTTTCTGTCTGGCTCGGATGAACTGGTCGCTGTATATGTTTCGTTAGAAACGCTCAGTATTTCCTCTTATTTATTGACGGGCTATACAAAACGCGATCCTCGCTCGAATGAGGCAGCGCTAAAGTATTTGCTGATTGGAGCGTCGAGTTCGGCAATTTTCTTGTACGGCGCGTCGCTGCTGTACGGATTGTCAGGCGGAGAAACCAGACTCAGTGCCATTTCAGCGGGTATCGCGGCGGCTGGCTTGGATAAATCTATTGGGCTAGTGATCGCGCTAGTGTTTGCGATCGCGGGCATTGCGTTCAAAATTGCTGCTGTTCCCTTCCACCAGTGGACACCGGATGTCTACGAAGGGTCGCCAACGCCAGTCGTAGCGTTTCTGTCGGTGGGATCAAAAGCTGCTGGATTTGCTCTAGCGATTCGATTGCTCGTCACGGCCTTCCCGCTCGTGAGTGAGGAATGGCAGTTTGTCATGACGGCGTTAGCTGTTCTCAGTATGGTGCTGGGCAACGTGGTTGCGCTGGCACAGACGAGTATGAAGCGACTGTTGGCGTACTCGTCGATCGGTCAAGCGGGCTTTGTAATGATCGGGTTAATTTTGGGTACGAATGCGGGCTATTCCAGCATGGTGTTCTACCTGATGGTTTACCTGTTTATGAACTTGGGCGCGTTTACCTGCGTGATCTTGTTCTCGCTGAGAACTGGAACTGACCAAATCAGCGAATACTCTGGTTTATATCAGAAAGATCCCTTGCTAACCTTGGCACTCAGCGTTTGCCTGCTCTCGCTAGGCGGTATTCCTCCCCTCGCCGGGTTCTTCGGTAAGCTGTATTTGTTCTGGGCAGGTTGGCAAGCCGGTGCGTATCCGTTGGTGATTTTGGGTCTAGTGACGAGCGTGATCTCGATTTACTACTACATCCGCGTAGTCAAGATGATGGTGGTGAAAGAGCCGCAAGAGATGTCTGACTCGGTGAAGAACTATCCACCGAGCAACTGGACGCTGCCAGGAATGCGTCCGTTGCAGGTTGGCTTAGTGGCCGCCTTGATTGCAACATCGATCGCAGGAATTCTCTCGAATCCTCTGTTCACCTTGGCGAATGATTCGGTTCTCAAAACGCCGATGTTGCAACAGGCATTAGGGCGAACAAAAGCGCCGATCGCAGCGCAAGCTTCCCCTGAAAAAGCAGTCTCGAAACTTGCAGGAGATTTAGCGAAGAGTGCTGCCAGTCTTCCTAAGTCAAACGCTCAGAGTTAAGCAATTCTGAACCTGAAATTTGAAACAGCGCGATCGCAAAACGATCGCGCTGTTTTTGTTTTTGAATCTTGAATTGGACGGCACAATAGCTTCACAGACGAACCTTGCACTAATTACAACAAACCCTACACAATAGAATTAACAGAAGCATTGAATGCGTGATGAATTTAGATGAATTTAAAAGAGCATATTACAGCTATTATCCAGCTTGGTGAGCAACAAGGATATGTTGCGGAATGTTTGGAGATTTCTGTTGTGACTCAAGGAGCCACATTAGATGAAGTAGTTGATAATCTCCGCGAAGCAGTTGCCTTGCATTTAGAAGATGAAGACGCTACCCAGTTTGGGTTAATTGCCAAACCTTCTCTCCTAATTACATTTGAGTTACAGCCAGAATATGCCTAGACTCAAACGCTTAACGGGATCAGAAGTTATTGAGATTTTAGAAGCATTTGGATTCCAAATTCATAGTCAGAGAGGAAGCCATGTTAAGTTACGGCGCGTCGGTGCGAAGAGCAATGAAACTTTAACTGTGCCTAATCATAAGCAGCTAGATGTTGGTACTTGTAAAGCAATTTATAGACAAGCAACAAAATACATTGCTGAGCAAGAACTTTATTCTTACTTTTACGAATAGTGCAACAAAACCAAAGTCACTTTTTAACCAGTCGATCAAGTCCTAAACATGGGTGTGTTGGAGATGCACCTAATTATCTTGAGTTATCGACTACGCCCGCTTTGGGGCAGCACCTTGCTGAGCTTGATTCGTTAGCATCTGCCTTGCACCTTTGAGATTTTTGTGTCCGGTTTCGTAGCTTAGATCTAGACTAATGGCTTGCTCATACTGCTGGATCGCAGGTTGGAGTTTACCTTGGCGTTGCAGCACCATTCCTAAACCGTTGTACGCTAGGGCATGGCTGTCTCCTAACTTCAGCTTTTTCGCATTCGGAAGCTTGAGAGCTTGCTGATAATTCTGGTTGGCTTCTTGAAATTGTTTCTGCTCAACTAGGGCGTGCCCTAAGTAGATGTAAGTCCAAGTGTAAGTTGGGCTGAGTTCAATCGCGCGGCGGTATAGCGCGATCGCATCGTCCCATTTTTCCTGCGCGTAGAGTGCCCGCCCCAATCCAAGCAGCGCCAAGGTACGAGCATTGACGTTTTGTTTGGGTTTGTCGGCTACTGCCAACGCTTGTTCGTAAGCCGCGATCGCCTCTGAGATCTTCCGCTGCTCCATCAACGCATTTCCCAATCCAGCGTAAGCGGTTCCGTCTTTCGGATCTACTTGAATGGCACGACGGTAAGACGCGATCGCTTCTTCGGTGCGCTTTTGATCAGCAAGGGCATTTCCCATACCATCGTAGGCGCTAGCATCTTGAGGATTGATTTGGATCGCACGGCGGTACGACGCGATCGCTTCTTCAGAGCGATGCTGTTGAGACAAGACCTCCCCTAAGCCGTGATAGGCAGCCGCACTTTTAAGATCAATTTGAATCGCTTTGCGGTACGCTTCAATGGCGTCATCGGGCTTATTGCTGCTGCGCAATTCTTGACCCAAGTTAATGTAGTAGGCTGGATCGGTTAAGCCAACATCGTAGCGATCATCGGCTGCATAGGCGCTGACCGAATCAGGGGCTTCATCGCACCCGGCAGCAACCACACCTACGGCTAATGTCAGTACAACGGGAAGGGTGTGACGATTGGAGACTCGCATGATCTATATCTCACTAAACGCGATTTGTTCACAGTCAGCGCACCCTGAATTATTTTGCCTTGACCATCACAGACTCTAACCGAGCCGGTCAAGATTTTCAATGTTCTTTACAAAGCCCCGAACCATCCTTGTTTGAAGAATTTCTTCCACTTGCCGCGATCGCAACAACTCCCCTCGGAGCAAAGCGTTTACAAGTCCTAACAGAATTGTTGCAAACCACCCTCTGGGTGCCTGCTTCTGTAACTTCTGAAAGTTCGTGTATTCAAGTTTACCAGAAACCCCTACAAGATCATCTAGCTCAGCTTTGGGATCAGCAGAAAAGTTTAGTGTTTTGTTTAACTACCGGGGCAGTGGTGCGGCTGATTGCGCCGTTGCTTCAGAACAAAGAGACTGATCCGGCGGTGGTCGTGGTTGATGAAGCTGGAAAGTTTGTGATTAGCTTGTGCGGCGGGCATCAAGGAGGGGCAGATCGACTGACTCAACTGATCGCCCTCCAGATTGGTGCAACCCCAGTTTTAACAGGAGCATCCAATCGGCTGGGGCTGCCTGGAATTGATGTTTTAGGAGTGCCCTATGGCTGGACGAAAGGAGAGGGAGACTGGACGGGAGTAAGCGCTGCGATCGCGCGTCAAGATCCGGTACAGGTGATTCAGGAAACAGGATCTACGCTGTGGCGCTCGCACTTACCGAAGCATCATTCATTCCAATTTGGCTTTCCTGAATTCACAGCAACCGTTCAAGAAGAGGTGCTTGAGCCGACCGCGCGAGTTTGGATTAGTGCGATTCAACGGCGATTTGCGCCCGATTCGGGCAAGGTGCAGTGGCATCCAAGAGTGCTGTGGGTGGGGATCGGCTGTGAGCGAGGCACATCGAAAGCGTTGATTGGGCAAGCGATTCGAGAGGTGTTTGCGGCGCATCATTTGGCAGAAGGCGCGATCGCAGGCATTGCGACGATCGATCTTAAAGCCGATGAAGTGGGATTGCTCGATTTCTGTCGCGATTGGCTCCGCCAAGCTCCGAAGGATTGCGCATTGCCCCTAAAATGCTTTTCGGCTGAAGACCTCCGGAAAGTCAACGTTCCAACTCCGTCCGACGTGGTTGAGGCGGAAGTTGGAACGCCGAGCGTAGCAGAGGCCGCCGCACTATTAGCAGCAAATTTATTGGCAGCGGATTTTGTAACCGATAGAGCGGGGGCAAAACTCCTTGACACCAATCCCTCATCTGATCCCCATCCGCCGCTTCTGATCCCAAAACAGATCGTTCGGCAAGCCGGACAACCGGGCGCAGTGACGATCGCCGTTGCTCAATCGCCGCAAGAATACACCGGACGCACTGGAAAACTTTGGCTAGTCGGGATTGGACCTGGAGAACTTGCTCAAATTACGCCTGCGGCTCAAAGCGCGATCGCGCACGCTGATGTCGTGATTGGCTATTCTCTGTATGTCGATCTGGTCGCTCCAATTCTGCGTCCCGGTCAGATCGTCGAAGCCTTGCCGATCACTCAAGAACGACAGCGAGCCGAACGTGCGATCCAACTCGCTAATTGGGGCTTGACGGTCGCGGTCATTTCTTCCGGCGATTGCGGCATCTATGGCATGGCAGGCTTGGTGCTAGAAGAACTCCGCGCCCAAGAGTGGACAGGAACGCCCGACGTTCAAGTGTTTCCAGGCATTACGGCACTGCAAGCAACAGCCGCGCGAGTCGGCGCACCGTTAATGCACGATTTTTGCGCCATCAGTCTCAGCGATTTGTTGACGCCTTGGGAGGTGATTGAGAAACGACTGACGGCGGCAGCACAAGCCGATTTTGTGACGGCGCTGTACAATCCCAAATCTCAAACTCGCACAGGACAAATTGCGATCGCGCAACAAATCTTTCTTCAGCATCGCGATCGCGCCACTCCCGTTGCTCTCGTTCGCTCTGCCTATCGCCCAGATGAAGAGATCCGCTTCACCACTTTAGAAAAGCTGCTAGATGAACCCATTGATATGCTGACAACGGTTCTCATCGGCAATCAGAGTACGCAGATGTACTGCGATCGTATGATTACGCCACGCGGTTATCTCGGCTTTGGGAGGTGAACGCCCTCAAGCTCGATGCGATAAGCTGAAATGTGTTGCTTGTAGGTGACGGTATGGTGTTCAGACAACTTGCAGGGTTTGTGCTGGCCTGGATCATGATGGGTTGTCTCCTGATGACTTCTGCATGGGCTGATCCCGCACCCGTTGGAAAACGCTACTCCGAGCAGTATCGCCCTCCAGTTTCCTACGGCAACGCTGAATTACGAGGGCAAGATTTCTCTGGGCAAACCCTGAGACTGGCAGAATTTGCTAACGCCAACCTAAATCGGGTCAATTTTTCTAATGCCGATCTCACAGGCGCGGCAATGAGCGCTTCAACCATGACCGATACGAATCTGAGCGGCGCAACCCTGACTCAAGCCATGCTCGACCAAATTTTCTTTATTCGGGTTGACTTGAGCAACGCCAATCTCAGCGATGCGATTTTGCTACGCAGTGAGTTTCAGGATGTTAACATCGCAGGTGCAGATTTTTCAGATGCGATTCTCGATCGCGCTCAGGCGAAAGAACTCTGTAAAGTGGCAACAGGCGTGAATTCTAAAACAGGAGTGGAGACACGAGAATCGTTAGGGTGTCCTTGAGAATGAGGGATGAGGGATGAAGGATGAGGGATGAAAGTGTTCTTAATGAACGGGGGAGCGGTGATCAATTGGTGGTTAAACGGATTGGCGTGATTGGGGGCGGACAGCTAGCCTGGATGATGGCAGACGCCGCCAAGAAGTTAGGGATCGAATTGGTGGTGCAAACGCCTAGCAAGGATGATCCGGCGGTTGCGATCGCGCACAAAACCATCTTTGCACCCGTCGATGATGCCGCCGCAACGGCTCAACTCGCTGCCCAGACAGATGTCATCACCTTTGAAAACGAGTTCGTTAATCTAGAGGCACTGGATCATCAAGACATCGATTTTCGTCCCCGTTTAGAAACACTCAAACCGTTGCTAGATAAGTACGATCAGCGCTGTTTTCTGCGGGAGTGCAACCTGCCGACGCCGCAATTTTGGCGGCTTGAAGACTACTCATCCTCTCAGTTTCCCGTTGTTCTAAAAACGCGTCGTCATGGATACGATGGTCAGGGAACCTTTATTGTCAGAAACCAAACAGATTGGGAAGCCATCCTTCAAACGCTTAAATCTTGTCCGCTTCTAGTTGAAGAATTCATTCCGTTTGAGCGAGAACTTGCCGCGATCGGCGCGCGATCGCAGACGGGAGAAATCGTGGTCTATCCCATTGTCGAAACCCATCAGAAGCATCAAGTCTGTCATTGGGTCATTGCGCCTGCGGATATTCCCCAATCGGTTGCGGCTGATGTTGAAGCCATTGCCCGAACTATTCTGAGCCGTCTGGAAGCGGTGGGAATTTTTGGAATTGAATTCTTTCTTACAGCGGATCAACAAGTTCTAGTGAATGAAATTGCGCCTCGAACCCACAACTCAGGGCACTTCACGCTCGATGCTTGCGTTACCTCCCAATTTGAGCAACAGCTTCGTGCTGTTAGCGGTCTAGCGTTAGGCAATCCTGCTCTGAAGTCTAGCGGAGCCGTGATGGTGAATCTGCTGGGCTACGAAACTGCCCAGCACGACTATTCCGAGAAACGTCAGCGCCTTGCCGCGATTCCAAAGTCAGTTGTGCATTGGTACGGTAAGTCCCAGTCCCGTCCAGGGCGGAAGCTTGGTCATGTGACCGTTTTACTCGAAGCCCCCTCTGCTGCTGAACTGTATCAACAGGCCCTAACCTTAACCGAAACGATCGAAGCCATCTGGTACGAGGTGCCTGAGCAGTTCAGTTAGAAAAAGTTTGGCTAAAGCTACCACTTTGAAAGTTATCCGGTTAGAATAATCAAAGGTTGTACTGCGGTGTTGGTGACTGCCAATAATGTTTTATGATCTATGCTTTGTCACTTTCGGGAGCCAATAAGGTCTGACGGCAGTAAACTGGGCTTGTACCCAGAAACTTAAAGTTAGGCGTTCGGTACCCACCTGGTTTTTTACCAGGTCAAAAACTGAGGCAAGACGGCATTGCGGTACCCTATCTTTTTTAATCCCTCGCTAGCTATAGTGGGGGAATTTTTATTAGTAGACAAGCTCTGTGTGGACAGTCTACTGAAGTTTGCGTTTTATCAAGAATACCTTTCGAGCGATAATTTAACCTTGTCTTAATGCGAAGATGAGAGTCAGAATCGAATACGCAAGTCGCCGCAGATCTTTCTTTTTAATAATTCAGGCTACTCGCATGCACAAGCGACTTTAATTTGCAGTCGTAAAGATAGCGAGATAGCATGAAGACTTCCCGCGAAATTATTGCTTCTCAGTTTCTCAATTCAACCTTACTTAGTCTCAGTTGTACTCCCCTAATTCAGGTCAACACTTACCTTGAATTTTATTAGAACGTCCCAATCAACCCTTTCGTTACCAGCAACTCCCCTCAAACTGGCCAACAAACTAACGCTGATTCATCAATACATTCCAGGATGCGGAGTTGCTGCTGTTGATGTGTGGGTCAAAGCAGGCTCAATTCGCGAAATTGATCAGTGGTCGGGGATGGCGCACTTTCTTGAACACATGATCTTTAAGGGAACCAATCGCATTCTGCCGGGGCAGTTTGACTATGCGATCGAGGGTCGAGGCGGCATGACGAATGCGGCAACCAGCTACGACTATGCCCACTATTTCATGACCCTTGCCGCTCCAGATTTAGTCGATACATTGCCCTATTTAGCAGAACTGCTGCTCCATGCCGCGATTCCCGATGAGGAATTTGTGCGTGAGCGCGAGGTGGTCTTTGAGGAAATTTATCAAACCTATGACAGTCCGGACTGTCTTGCATTTCAGGCATTAATTGAAGGTGTCTATCAACGCCATCCTTACGGGCGTCCGATTTTGGGCACTGAGGAACTGTTAATGCAGCGATCGCCGTCTGAAATGCGAGCGTTTCATCGCGCCCACTATCAGCCGGAAAATATGACGGTTGTGCTGGTTGGCGACATGGATCAAGACGAGGCGATTGCTTTAGTCGAGCGATCGTTCCGAGATTTTCCATCTCCGGGCGATTGCCCTCAGCATGAGGCTGAAGCAGAACCGCCCATGACCGACATTCGGCGGCAAGAATTACGCTTGCCTCGACTAGAACAAGCTCGACTAATGATGGCATGGATGGGTCCCGGCATCGATCCTCTCATGCAGGAAAAGCGCGATGATGTCCTACCGTGGAACCGCTTTTCACCCGAACAACATCTTGATCCGATCAAAGATGCGTGCGGATTGGATCTGCTATCTGCCACGTTAGCCGAAGGGCGAACGTCGCGACTTGTGCAAGAACTCCGCGAAGAGCGTCAGTTGGTACAAGAAGTGAGTAGCGGATTTTCCTTGCAGCAAGAGTCGAGCTTATTTACAATCACGGCTTGGCTAGATGCCGAAAATCTGGAGCGCGTTGAAGCACTGATCTGCGATCGCTTCTCTCACCTAATCACCGCCCGAATAAACGAATCGGAATTAGAGCGCAGCAAACGCTTGCTTTGCAACGATCATGCCTTCTCGACCGAGACACCCAGCCAAATTGCTGGACTCTACGGCTACTATCACACCTTGGCAGATTTAGAGACTGCGATCGCCTATCCTCAATGGATCAAAGAATTTACCACTGAAGATCTGCAAAATCTGGCGAGTCAGTATCTTTCGCCCTACCGCTATGCGGCAGTCGTCGTTAAACCTCTGTAGCGTTAAACATCTGTAGTTCGCAACTCTGCACCTGAGCCGCTAGAATGAGGTGTGTTTCAGGCAGTTCCCGCGCCAAGGATTTTCTTACCGTGACTTCAACTATTGCGCTTCCTCAAAATCGCACCATTCATCGTCGCATTTTGAACAATGGCATCACGGTACTCGTGATCGAAAATCCGTCTGCCGACATTATTGCGGCGCGGCTGTTTCTCAAAGCCGGGACTCGTTGGGAATCGCGAGAAAAATCCGGGCTTTCTCACCTCCTTTCAGCCGTTTTAACGAAAGGAACTGAGCGGCTTTCCTCGTTAGATATTGCAGAGCGAGTCGAATCAATTGGCGCAAGTCTGGGAACGGATGCGGCATCAGATTACTTCTTGCTCAGCTTAAAAACAGTGTCGTCCGACTTCGCAGATATGCTGTCGTTGGCGGCAGAATTGATGCGATCGCCCACATTTCCAGAAGCCGAAGTCGAGTTAGAACAGCGGCTCACGCTACAAGCCATTCGTTCCCAGCAAGAACAGCCGTTTACCGTTGCCTTTGATCAGTTGCGTCAAGCGATGTATGGTCAGCATCCCTATGCGCTGTCAGGTTTAGGAACCGAAGAAACGGTGTCTCAGCTGACTCGTCAAGATTTGCAAGAGTACTATGAAACTCATTTTCGCCCCGATAATTTGGTCATCAGCATTGCTGGTCGAATTACTCCAGATGAAGCTGTTGCACTGGTAGAAGAAAGCTTTGGCGACTGGAGCGCTGGGTCAAAACAGCGCCCGATACTAAATTTTCCAGCGATCACGGGGCAGTCAAACGGAACCTCACCGACTGAACATCGGGTGACAACGCCTCAAGAAACGCAACAGTCCATTGTGATGTTGGGCTACTTGGCTCCTTCCCTGCAAGCGGATGGAGCTATGACCGATTATGTGGCCCTAAAGCTATTGAATACGTATTTGGGCAACGGATTATCGAGTCGCTTGTTTGTTGAGTTGCGAGAAAAGCGAGGATTAGCATATGAAGTGTCTGCCTTCTATCCCACTCGGCTCAACACATCGCATTTTGTCACGTATATGGGAACGGCTCCGGTCAATACTGCGATCGCGCTTGACGGACTCAAAACCGAGATAGATCGCCTCCAAACCACGCCTCTCACGTCAGAAGAACTACAAACCGCCAAGAATAAATTGCTTGGACAATATGCACTAGGTAAACAAACAAATTCTCAATTAGCGCAAATCTTTGGTTGGTACGAGACGCTTGAACTTGGTGTAGAGTTTGATACGCGCTTTCAGGAAGAAGTTGCGGCTGTCACGGCTGAAACGGCTCAAAGTGCCGCACTTCGTTGTTTTGGGACAGCTTACATCTCGCTGTTAGGCCCAGCGTCATTGATTGGCGAGTAATTTCTGTAGCGACGCAACTGATCGCATTTCCGTCATATACGACTGGTAGAACTGCACCCCATTCTGCTCTGTCAGTTTTAAACAATGACTCTTTAGTGTTGATAAAGACGGCAAAGAGCCTCAGACGTTAGTTGCGCCTAATGCTAATCGCGAGGATCGACTCGGCGATATAGATCGTTTCCGTTTGCACCAGTTTTTGGAATGCGCTTTCTAGGTCGTGCTTGAGAGTCGGCGCGGATAGAGTCTTCAGATGATTTAAGTGACCGAGAAGGGGAGTTTCTTCTCGGAGCTTCATCATACTGATCGTTAGGCTGATCATAGGCTAAGCGAGCAGAACGTCGAGGTACTTCAGTGCGAGAAGAACGTTGACGTTCTTCGGTGTAAAACTGCCTTCTTGGCGATTCGTCGTAATTCTCCTCAGACTCAACGTATCCATCCGCTTCCAACCTACGGCTCACCGCTTCAAATTCATCGCGCCGCAGGTAAGGATAATCGCTTACCCAAATTCCACTGCGAGGAATAAAGATGTCTGAGACTTTTGCAATTCGCCCCAAATCTGGGCGATTAGAGACGACTAGCAGTTCAGCAGCGTCTCCCGGCAAAATGGCTTGATGCTCTTGTCGAAGCGGAACCTGTAGCAAAGTTGTAAATCCTGATTCGTCCCCAACTTCTAGATTAATTCGGCGCTCTCGGTTTTCAACAACCACCAACTCGCCTCGATTGTTGACATTCTCTTCAGTGCTAATTAATTCGTCACTGAGGTAAACATCTAACACCTCTCCCTGCAAAAAACCAGAAAATTTATAGCGCCGGTAAGCGAAGTTCCGTAAGCTCGCTTGCAAAACTGGACTCCATAGCCAATAGACCAATGCAAACAATCCGATGAAGAACGTTACGCTTTGTAAGCTGTCTTGGAATTCTCCAGAGCCAAAAACCGCTCGAATTAAAAGGATAGACGCGAGGGCTGAGATAGACACGAGGATCCGTCTCAGAAAATCCGGAAACTTTCCCCAACAGTATTTGTATTGAGCGCCTGTCGCGACAAGCGGAATTAAATCTTCAAATTTTTTACGGCTAAGGGGAATTAGCATGAGTTGCGGCTTGCTTCGGTATAGCGAACTGAGTCTGTCTTAATTTTATCTGCTTTAGCTCAGGAGTTTCCGTCAAGCTAAATTTGAACCCACTTGAATGGGTGTTTTGGCAAGTGCAGGGAGAGAATTTACGGAATTCTTCTACGTGCTAAATTCAAAATTGATGTAAAAATGAGTACTTTCTTTGAGGGGGAATACCCGTAAGTATTCCATACTAGATTCAAATCTGAGGAACGCATTCGGACAGAGCTAAGCAACTAGGGGGCAACTAAGTTTGTTTAGTTTTTTTCGATAACAAGGCGTCCTTACAGGTAGACTGCCTGACTCTGGGGGCTTTTAAGAGTCAGGCAATTTTTTGTTTAAATGTACAGTGACTAATTAAATGTCGTCGGTGACAAATTAGTGTCGTCGAGACAAATTACGACAGAGCTAAGCAACTAGGGGGCAACTAAGTTTGTTTAGTTTTTTTCGATAACAAGGCGTCCTTACAGGTAGACTGCCTGACTCTGGGGGCTTTTAAGAGTCAGGCAATTTTTTGTTTAAATGTACAGTGACTAATTAAATGTCGTCGGTGACAAATTAGTGTCGTCGAGACAAATTACTTGTCGCGATGACAGATTGTTGTCATTTAAGCAGTAGTGACAAATTACTTGTCGCTATTTGAACATGTACTATGTGTAACTTAATTAGGAAGTGACAACAGACACTTTAGTGCTAACTGATTGAGCCAAGGTGGTACTTGTCTAGGCTCCTCGTGAATGAGACTCCTTGACCTTAAAGCCTGCACCTTCAAGCTAGACAGTCTACCTGTAAGCTTTCAACCCACCCTGTTCGCGTACGGGATTTGCATATCCTCGCTAGGAATCAAGCTCAGCAAATTGAGCCTTTTCAGAATAAGCGATTGCAATGATAATGGCTCACTGATCACATGAAGGATCGTTTAACCTGCTCCAATTGAGACAGGTGATTGCGACCTAAAGATCCAGGTCTGAGCGACATGCACCACATCCTTTCAACCTGCCTCAGTTGAGACAGGTGATTGCGACGACCGTTCCCGATAAGTATGCAACCCGGATTCTTACTTTCAACCTGCCTCAGTTGAGACAGGTGATTGCGACTTCAGAGTACTCGTTGGGTCATGCGTCGTTTATGCTTTCAACCTGCCTCAGTTGAGACAGGTGATTGCGACTTGGAGTGGCAACGGATACCGTCTTTAATCATGCTTTCAACCTGCCTCAGTTGAGACAGGTGATTGCGACCGTCGCTTTTGGAAGGAGCTGTTTAAGTCGATCGACTTTCAACCTGCCTCAGTTGAGACAGGTGATTGCGACCTGAATCCAGGCAAGCCCAATCTGGACGCCATGACTTTCAACCTGCCTCAGTTGAGACAGGTGATTGCGACCGCAGTCTTCTAGAACCCAAACCTGATGAAGGGTGTAGAAGATGTTGGTGCGGATCGCATTGCCTATCCCTTCTCCAGACCTAAGGTTTCAAAATTTAGAGATGATCTAACATCGTGAAACCCAGTGAACAAAGGAATATCAGCCTTTGCGCGGATCGCTGCAAGGAATTGCTCCTTTACGAATCGCTGAAATGAAGAATAGAAGCGGGTTCCCCCTTGATTGGGGGTGATTCGGTAGCCACTACAGCAGTACATCCGCGCCCTTTTTGCCGGGAGCGCACCTACGCCATAATTGAAGTAGACTAGCTCTTCAATCATGACTTAATCTCTTTTGAGAAGCAAAAGTTTCTCATCCGACGGCATCCGGGTGAGCAGCTACCAGGGTCAGAAAGCAAGACTGTCGGCAGACAGCCAAACTAACCCTCATTTTGCACGAAGCGTAGACTGCAAGCAGTCTACGCCGCGGCGCATTTAAATTATTCAGTTTTCAAGGTACAAAGCTTTTGGAATCGCCTTCTTCAAGCGCGAGCTTGATACGCTGCGATCGCGACATCTCGGGCTTTCTCTTCTATCTTCCCAGCACGCGGTTGTTTCGCTTCCTCGATCGCAATGCCAAGTTTGGTTGCTTGGCTCCGAATACTCTCAATGAGTCTGCCATAGCTCCAGCGGTGAACACTGGCACGGTACTGCTTGGCATATTTCTGCTGTCCCTCTAAGTAGCCTGGGCATTTCTGTTCTGCGGTAATGTCCCAGATATGTTGTTGTGACTGAGAGAATCTGCTGAAATAGAGGGTGAACTTATCTAATCCTTCAGCATCATGGTATTAGAGCCAATTCATTGTCCTGATTGTGCGGGAATCGGTAATGTCTCAGACATGTTGTTTGGGTCTAAATGACTAGTCCAAAGGCGATT